>JAQCDI010000043.1 GCA_027620595.1 Bacteroidota bacterium
CACCCCGGTACGGTGTGCTTGGCAATGAGGTATTCATAGAAGAGGTCCGCATTGAACTCGGGCAGCCAGGCCGAGTGCGTGATGGCGGCTTCCGTTCCCGTCTGGAAGGCCAGGCCGGCCGGGTTCCAGAACATGGCGCTGGCATTGTCGGCAAGCGCCACGCCGGCGTTCCCCATGCCCGAAGCGCGGCTGTCGGGTTCGATCTTGAGGAAGACCACGGCAGATCCGCCCACCTGGGCCGAGGCCACCACGGGAAGGATGATGGCAACGGCCAGGATCAACAGCGCCCCACGCAGCCAACGGCCGAACAGGATTTCCTTCTTCACAGGCTCACGAGTCATGTCGTTCATCGATCAGGTCAACTGGGTTGTATGATGTGAACCGCCCCTATCGGACGGGGATCACGCATTGCCCGCACAAGCAGACAGGTTCGAAGCCTGTTGAGGGCTTCAGGAGGTTCGAATGCGTTCCGGTAACGGTCTTTCGATGACGTTCCTATCGGATGATGGCTAGTTTTTCGACGTGCTCGCTTACCTGGCGATCGCCGCTGGCGCGATCGATGGCAACCCTGATACGGTAAAGATAGATTCCTGTTGCCGGACGGTCCAGATCATCGTCTTTTCCGTCCCAGTGGACCACCAGGGGTCCGCTGCCCAGAACGCCTTCGGGAAGGGCTTCGTCCGAAAGTATGGTTCGTATCGGTCGTCCGCTAAGCGTATAGATGCGTATCTGGACTTCAGCCGGGGTGCCGGAGGGCTGATTATGTTCGAAGATGAACCGGGTTTCCCGGTTCATGGGGTTCGGATAGTTATACACATTGAATACGTTCAATACCTCATCGTTGGCGATGGAAAATGAGAGCTCGGCCGTATTCGAGTTGTTGAGGACGTCCCAGGCGCGCACGCTGAGGGAATGCGGGCCGGTGGAGAGGTCCGAAAGGGGCCATCTGATTTCCCCTTCCTGGTAGGAATCAGGCGCGGAGACGAAAGCGCTGCCGATGTCGGTGGCTCCGGCCTCATCGCCGTCGATGGCCAACAGGATCTCGTGCCCTACCCCCGCTCCGACCGTGTTGATGCCGGAAGCATCAAAGAGGCGGACAATCAGCTCGGGGTCGGGTTCGACGGTCGAACCGGCAACGAACGTCGAGTCATTCAGGAAGAGGTCGATACGGGGCCCTTCGTTGTCGTCCGGCGGCGAATCAGAGGTGCCGCCCACCAGGAAGCGCTCGGACCAGCCAATGGCCTGTACCGCACCATCCTGGGCGTATACCGAGATCCGGCCCGGTTGGTTGGTGTACCCGATATCCTTTGGTACGACAAACTCGGCTTCCCATCGTCCGGCCGAAGCCCGGACATCCCCGCGCCAGAGCAGGTCCTCCCGCTGCCGGAACCAGGGGCGCGGATTGGCCCACTGCTGCTTGATCGGGATCTGCCGCTCGGCATCGAAGACCGACACATTGATCAGCCCGTCGAACGAGGCATCCACCTGACCGGAGGGATCCCGAACGGCCCCGGCAATCCGCACTTTGTCCAGCGCCTTCATCTGACCCTGCTGGTTCTGCAGATCCGAACCGTTGAGGGTTTCCACCACCGCCTGGCCGCTCGGAAGTCCGAACTGCATGGACGGATCGCCCAGCAGGTTGAACTTCCGACTGTTGCCCTCGAGGCCGACGCCTGTGTTCTTGGTCTCCCGCATGATGTCTCCGAGGCGCCGCGGCTGGGTTCCGTCACGCCGGAACATCTCCTCGTTGAGCGCCCTGTTCAGACCCGCGTTCAGCGAGTTGATGCTGGTGCTCGTGAACGCCAGACGCACGGACGTGAAGAGGGCAATGGCTCCGCCGTCCGGGTTGAGCAGCATCACTTCAGCGCCGCTCTGATCCTCCTCCAGGTCCCACCAGCCGAACGAGCAGGTGGCCGTGATCACGATCGGCAACCGGTCCCCGTTGGTGAGTTGGGCCGCGTCGTCCCGACTGAAGATGGATTCCTGGGCCAGGCCATCCGGACCTCCGTGCCCGCTGTAGTTGAGCACCAGCGTCCCGCGCTCGATGGTGTCCAGGATATCGCGCCGGGCACCGGGTAGACGGAAGCCGTTCAGGAAAACGCGCTCGTAGGTCTCACCGTAGATCTTCTTGACATTGACAGACGGGTAGATCTCCTGTGTCAGGAGCTCGACCACCTGGTCCACATTGGCCAAATGGAGATCCCGGTCGTCCTGTTGCCCGGAAAGTCCCGTAGGACCGTCGTCGGCCACTGCCGTGTAGGTGGTGCGCCAAGTGCCGAAGGAAGACGGATCGTCGTAGCCAAGGAGCTTGTCCACCACATTCTCCGCATCGGCCGCTGTCTGCACCGGCAACCGCCCGATTCCCACGTCCACGCGCTCGGTGGACTTGTCGAACTCTCCGGTGTAGCGCCACTCCCCTTCCTCGGGGTCCAGGAGTCCGAAATAGTCGTCGGAGGTGAATGACGAGGTCGTGGACAGGGACTCCTCGGTCTCGTACGGGAAGACATGGTTCGAGAGGGCATTCTGGTATCCGGAAATGCCCCGGAAGTCGTAGTGCCCGTCGCCGAACAGCAACAGGTAGTGCGGAAACTGGTCAGGATCGGGGGTTCGCCCGTACAGGAAAGCCATGAAATCCCGCACGGCCCGCATGTCCGGGACGGATCCCGAGAACTCATTGAAGACCTGTTCCTGGGTAACCACCAACACGTCCAGCCCCTGGCTGCGCCGATGTGCGGCCAGACGGGATGCGGCATTCATGAACGGATCGGCCGTTACGATGACCAAATCCGGGAAATTGGTCACCCCGTGCAGGTTCTGGTTGGGCAGGGAGCGCACCCGCTCGACGGCCACTGCCCGGACGGCATCGGGCGTAAATGCCACGACTTCCCGGGGCTTGGCGCCGTCCCCTTGCATGGGAATATGAACCACGTGCCCCCCGCCGCCGGCCTCTACGAAATAGGTATGTTGCAACCGTCCGTCCGTCACGTCCCATACCCGCGGTGTGCTGCCGAAGCCGGTCATCTGCAGGCGCTGGGGCGAGGCCGTGTTGGGGCGGGTCATGGCCTGGATCCACCCGGATTGGGCCACGAGTGTCCGTTCATAAACGATCCGGACCCAGTCCAGCGCCGCCTCAGGATCATTGGCCTGATTGAGGAGCCGCATGCTGAGATTCAGGGGTTGTCCGGCCACCACTTGCTGCACGAACGACATGGTTGCCGGATAGGCCACGGGATACTGGGACAGGCCACCAATGGCTGTCGGTGCCGTCCGCTGCCCCAGCGTCACCCCGTCGCTGAGCATGGCCACGGTAGCGCGGGGATTGGAGGCAATGGCCACGCGCGCTTCATAGAGCAGCGTACCGGCCTGCATGCCCGGCAATTGGAGATTGTTGAAAATCGTACGATCAATGCCTGGACGGATCCGGTTGCTGAGCCAGTCATGACCGCTGGGATGCTCGCGGGACCAGATGGCTTCCTCCAGGTCCACAACGTACCGACCCTGTGTGGTCGTCAACATAGGCGCCGTCGCCGTGCCCGGATCCACCAGTTGCTCCAATCGCCTTCCGCCCGATCCGATCTTGAGCACCACGGCGTTGTCGTTGGAAAAGGGGTGCACGAAGTGCTCCATGCCGGCTGCCGACCAGGTCCATCCCCGCGGCGCAGAAGCGTAGAACAGGACCTCGTCGGACGCATCGAACCGACCATCTCCCCCACCGGAGCGTACGGCCGGCAGTTCTTCCAGATCGTCGGTCCGCTCGTCCCCCACCCGCGCCGGAAGCGGCCGGCCCCCGTTGCCGAACAGCTGGATGGCGTTGGGGTCGATCTGGTCGGGATTCTGTCCAAGGCTGGTCAGCAGCGACCGGGTGATCCGGTAGACGCCATCCTCGGCAATGGAAATGCGGAAGAGTGTACCGGTGGCCAGAACGCTTTCCGACGCACGCCCTTTGGAGGCACGGACAGGAACGCTTGCTTCGGCCGCGCCGAACGTGACCGCCACGGTCAACCTGTTGAGGCGTCGCAGCACGCCCGACTCGGCGTCCAACCGGTACGGCATGGTCACGATATTGACCACGGATTGTTTGCGAAGCGTCCCCAGGCCCGAGGCCCATACGTCAGGGCGCCCCTGCCACGGATCCGATTCGGGAAGTTCGATCCGGACGGGCGTCTCATCGAAAGAGCGGGAAACCACCTGTACGTCGGGAAAAGCGAGCGCGGGCAGGTCGAGCCGATGGGATGCCATCAGGAGACCGCCCGACAGGACATCGAGTCGATCGTGGTTCCAGATGCCGATGCCCGCAGAATCGGCCATCTCGCGGAGCGGGGTGTCCCATTGGAACGCAAAGGTCACGATGGCTCCCGTCGCCGTGCGAGCGCTCTCTTCGATCTGAACGGTTGGCTGCGGCGTGTCCTGCGCTCGGACTTCACGACCGGCGGCCCCTACCACAATCAGCAGCAGGAACAGGCACCATCGGAGGATGTGGGGCCGGGCAACAAATGTCATCGGTTCACGACGCATGCAGCAGGTCCGCCTCCGGTCGAGGCGGTGTCTGGGGTGGAATGCGATGGACCCGCAAGGACCGGGGCCGAGGCAGAAAGCGGTGGTACCGATGGAAAATAGGCGTCGAAACGATGGTTTGGGACGTGAACCGGCGCGGCGGTCAGGATGCCGAGTCCAGTTGTTCGAGAACCTCGCTCAGCAGGCCCCGAACGGCCAACAGACGGTCCACTTGGTCTCCCATGAGCTCCACGGCCGTCCACAGATCCTCGAGTGCTTCCTCCACACTCGTGTCCGGGGACGTGGCCTCGAGCAATGCCGAGATCAGTTCCGCGTTCCCTGCAATGACCGACATCGGATTGTTGATGTCGTGATGGATACGCGAAAGCTCGGCCCGGATGCGATCGAGCTGGGCACCGATGGCCTGCGTCGTGGTCGATTGGGACATGTTCCGGGAAGACATATTGGAGGGGCACCCGTGGTGATTGCCCTTATGAATAGTTCCCCCGTAGTGCCGGTTCCCGGCCCGGGTGCATGGATCAGCCTCTGGTCCAGAGCAGGCCCAGTTCGCCGTACTCGGGGTGCACGATCTCGGAGGCCTGCCAGAGCAGGGTCCGGATGCCGTCTTTCGTGTGGACTTTCAGGGATTGGGGGCGATCCAACGGCGGAACAGCTCGCGCTCCTTGTCGTGGGGCAGCACCAGCCGGGTGAAGGCGGCCAGGTCAGCAATCTCCCCAGTTTTCCGGCCCGTGAGTGCCGCCATGGCATCCGACCAGTACAGCGTCCGGGCCTCCTCGTCGAAGACAACGGCCGCGCATCCGGTGGCTTCCAGGATACGGGCGGGCAGCAGGTCCAGGGCCTCGAGGGCATCGGAAGCCGCCGGATGCGCGGCCAGCCCGTCCGGTGTCGGCGCCAGGTCGAGGATCGCATGATCATGGGTGGCGCCATCGCCGGCAATGGAATCCTGGGGCTGCAGGACACGTTTCGCCGGATCGGCGAGCCGGGCCGACGGCTCCCGGCCTGGACGGGACGGGTCGTCGACAGCCGATTTCACCATGGCGTTGTCCGCTTCCGGCGACGGGGTCGCAACCGATCGGCTCCGGCGCCGCTTGCCCACCACCGAGCGGCTGCGCCCGGCAGTGGTTTGCGGATCGTCCGGGGCATCATCGATCATGGTGGGTGCTTCGAAGTCTTCTGTATCTGCAGGTTCTGCCGCCTCTGCCGGTGTGCTGCCGGCGGGGACCGGCTCGATCAGCACCAGGTGGGCTGATCCGCTGCCCCAGGGCATCGGACTGACCGAGAGCAGAACGTCCTGGACCGGGCCGTCCTTTTCCTGATAGCTCCAACGCAGGCGACGCACGCCCACCCCGGCAAGCGTCGGATCCTCCAGCCACAAACGGAGACGTTCGGCCGGGATGCGGGCTCCGAGCATGCCGATGTCCCGCCCGACGAACCAGGAGGGTTCGACGGAGAGCCAGGCTGCCAGCGGCTGATTGCACTGCAGGATGCGATGGGAGGGATCTATGATGCACGCCGGCGCAGGCAACGCGTCAAAAAGGGACTTCCACTGCTGGGAAAGTTCGTCCACGCGTCGGCTTGAGCGCATCAGGACGCGGGCCATATCCACGACGCAGTCGGCGTGACCACCGAGCGGAGACTGTACTTCGGCATGGAGTCGGTCCAACGTGGCTTCGCTGACACGCCCCCCCCGAACGAGATCCAGCGTGCGGTCGTCCAGATGCCGCGTTGGCGTATCGATCCTGCTCTTGAGGGTGGATCGGACCCAAAAGGCCAGAAGCCCCCACAGCATGAGACTCACCCCGAGAATGCCGACAACATTGAGGAGCCATCGCCAGCCCGGTCGAATGGGACGCGAAACCAGGGCCCCCTGCCTGCCGAGATCTGCCGCCTTCAAGGACACGACGAGCAGCTGCTGGTCCCCGAAGGCCACCTCCTCCTGATGCAGGCCGGACGGCATCTCCTTCAGGACGCCCCACCATCGGGCATCCAGCGGTTGACCGACTTCCTGGGATCGGTTCGAATCCAGGATGTCCCCCGTCGCGCTGAGCACCCAGACCCGGTCAAAACCCCTGTTCCGGGCCAATGTGGCCAGGCCACCCGTGCCATTGAGCACGGCCGGGTTGGTCTCGAACACAGTGCGCACGCTGGACCGCTGTTCTGCAGCAAGCCGGGCACTGACGCGTTCGAACTGCCACACGGAGAGCGTGGCAGCCATTACGAAAACGAACAGGGCGGCCGGCAGCAGGATGCGTCGGGCCAGCGATCCGGTAGGAACGCCGAGTCGAACGGCGGTGGTTCGGGTCACGGTGGCTTCGGTATGGTGAGGAATTGCCATGCATTCCTCAATTATCATGCCGAGCCCCGTCGGGATGCCTCAGGGCGGAGCTGCCCGGATCACACTTCCGGGGGGAAGTCCTTGAAGTGGCCGTTGGAGCGCACCTTCTGCCGGATGGTTTCGGCTTCCTCGACGGCGGGAATGAAGCGCTCGAGATGCGCAATCAAATACTCCACCCGCATCGACTCGGCACGCGTCTCCAGGACATCCTGCTTCTGGTCCAGGGTCAGCCCCGCGTTGTGCGCCACGAAGAACGAGAGTCGATCCCGGTTCTCGTACAGCGAAGGCGATGGGGTGCGGCCGGCCAGCTCGAGGAGCTTTATGTGCTGGGCAATCAACCGGTCCACCAGGGAGGAATCTGCCGGCGTCCTGAGGTCCACGACCGGCTCGACTTCCGCTGTCATCCAGGCATGGTGGTGAAACACCTGCTCGATGCGGAATCGCTCCATACCGGTCACAATGATGTCTTTCGAGCCGTCTTCGAAGGTTTCCGTCACCTTCGAGACCCGGGCCGTGCATCCGACCTGCTTCAGCTTCCCCTCCACCTGAAGCACGATGCCGAAGGGCGTATCGTGCTCCAATGAGTGGTCGATCATTTCCTTGTACCGGTCCTCGAAAATGTGGAGCGGCAGCACTTCATCCGGGTAGAGGACGACTTCTAGCGGAAACAGCGGAAGGCTGTTCATCGGAATTCGGGGCTTGGGTGGTTCTGGGCGGGGTCATACCCGTCATGGGTCTGCGGGTGCCGCAAGGAGGCGACACCCGGCTCGTTTCTTCCGCAATTTCATGCTAGGTTGTGGTCGGCCCGTTCCTGTTTTTTCCGCTCGTCCACCGCGATGACCCGACGCCCGTTACATTCCCTGCACACCTGTAGCGCAAGCGAAACAGGCATGTTTCCCTCGCGGAGCATGCGGTGCGCAAACGGGCCACATCCCCGGAGCGGTCACTGGTGGTTGACCTTGCTCATGGCGGGCCTGCTCTGGGATCCAGGACAGGCAGCGGCGCAGGCCTGGTTGTTCGGATCCCGGGATGATCCCTCCGAACAAGCTTCCGTCGAATGGTGGAATGCGTACACCGAGATCACCGGCGCGGCGGGATTCTCGTTGATCGGACCGCAGTGGCGGGGTGTGACACGGGTCGACGTCGAAGCCCGTGGCGCCAATTATGCCTTCGGCCTGGAGGGCAGTTTCCGCTCCGGGATCTACGGGCGCTACGATGTGGAAACCGACGAATGGCGGGATGCGCTTCGCATCCTGGCCTTTGCCCGCTACCGACCCGCCAACGGGAACACCTACCTTCGGGTGGGGCCCCTCGAACGGACACGGCTCGGAACCGGACACCTGGTCCATTTCTATTCCACGTCAACGATCTGGGACGAACGTTCCGCAGGCGTCGAGTGGCAGCACCAGGGCGCAAACCATACCCTGGAAGCATTCACGGCGGATATCACCCGTCCTGGCGTTACGGGTGCACGCTTGGCCGTGGCCCCATTTGACCGGGGTGTGCCGGGCATCCGATCCCTTGAGCTTTCCGCCACCGCCGTGCAGGAACGCGGCCAGGAAACCGATCTGGGAAATCCGTTCCGGGGATTCGAGGGCTCAGCCCGGATGGTGGCCTACCGGAGCGACTCCTTCGACTTCGTTCCGTTCGTCAGTGCGGCCTGGCTGCCGGATTACGGCCAGGGGCTGCTTGTGGGTGCCAACCTCGAGAACGCCAACTTCATCGACACAGCCCGTCTCTACCTGTCCCTGGCGCTCCATTACAACAGTGCGGACTTCCGGCACGGCTTCTTCGGCACGTTCCATTCCGTGAGCGGGCCGAACCGGAGCATCTTTGCCGCCGGGGATGCGGATCGACGGGATATCGACCTCAGGGAGGTGGAACGAGGCAACTCCATCCTCTTCGAATCCCGGATCCTTTTCTTCGAACGGTTCGAGCTCTGGTATGCCTTCCAGCGCTTCCACGGCGTGCAGCACCTGAGCGAATACCATCTGCGGTTGTTCTTCCGTTCGCGCAACGTGCAGTTGGTCGTTTCCCAGGACCGACGCGGATTGAAAGGATTTGCTTCCCTCTTTGGGGACCTGGGTGAGGAAAACCGACTGCGTTTCGGATTTGATCTTCGGCTCGTGGGCCAGGTCTGGCTCCTCATGGATGCCCACTACACGTACCGCCTCAACACCGTCATCGAAGGCAATGCCTACCATTCCATCCAGCGCCGGTTCGACCCCATGATCGGACTGCGGGCGCAGTTCTGAAGCACGCCTCGCCAGGGACGGTCAGGAACGGACCACCATGCCACGTTCAGTGGCGGACGCAGGGTTACACTCCGGTAATGGACCCGGTCCAGACCGTGCTTAGTTTATTCGGTACCATTCTTTCGGCACAATCGAACATGTCCCGCTCCATCCTCTTCCTCTGCACCCACAACAGCGCCCGCTCCCAACTGGCCGAAGCCCTCATGCGCCACGAATTCGGGGATCGTTTCGAGGTGCGCAGCGCCGGCACGGAAGCCACACGCGTCAAGCCGGAGGTGCCGGTCGTGCTGGCCGAGATCGGCGTCAGTGCCGATGGCCTGTCGTCCAAATCCCTCGATCAGCTGGAGGATGCATCGGCCGACATTGTGGTCACCGTCTGCGACGACGCCCGCGAGAACTGCCCGTGGCACCCGGGTCGGGAGCAGACCATCCACCACGCCTTCCGCGATCCGTCGGCCGAAACATCCTCTCCCCAGGCCCGGCTGCAGGCATTCCGCGAGGCGCGGGATGTCATTCACGCCTGGATCCGGGACACGTTCTCCCAGCCCTAGGTCCGAACGTCCGCACCGGGTGGGAATTGTCCACCCCGGGGCCTGGTCCCTCGCCCGGGTTCCCAACGTGTGCCCTTGCGACGATCGTCAGGAGGTCTTCCAGTCGCGGATCTGTCCGAGCAGGTAGGCCGTGAGATTCTCGGCCGGAATACGGTCCTGGTGCATGGTGTCGCGGTGACGCACCGTGACGCTGCCCTCCTCGACCGATTCGCCGTCCACCGTGATGCAGAACGGGGTACCGATCTCGTCGAGACGGCGATACCGACGGCCCACGGCTCCTTTCTCGTCGTAGGACGTGCTGAAGTGCTGGCGCAGTTCGTCCTCGATCCGGTGGGCCATTTCGGGCATGCCGTCCTTCTTGACGAGGGGCAGGATACCTACGGTTATGGGCGCCAGACGCGGGTGGAACTTGAGGACCGTACGGGACTCGCCACCCACTTCTTCCTCCCGATAGGCTTCGCAGAGCAGCGTCAGGACCGTTCGGTCAAGGCCTACGGAGGTCTCGACCACGAACGGGATGTACTTCTCGTTGGTCTGCGGGTCGAAGTACTCCATCTTCTTGCCTGAGTACTCCTGATGCGCTTTCAGGTCGAAATCGGTGCGGGAATGGATGCCTTCCACTTCCTGCCAGCCGATCGGGAATTCGTACTGGATGTCCTGGGCGGCATCGGCATAGTGGGCCAGCTTCTCGTGGACATGCCAGCGCAGCTTGGACGGGCGGATACCGTTGTCAAGATGCCACTGCATGCGCTCCTCGCGCCACTGCTCGAAAGCTTCCATCTGCTCGCCCGGCTTGACGAAGTACTGCATCTCCATCTGCTCGAACTCGCGCATGCGGAAGATGAACTGCCGGGCCACGATCTCGTTGCGGAACGCCTTCCCGATCTGGGCGATACCGAACGGTACCTGGTGGCGACCCGTTTCACGGACGTTGTGGAAGTTGACGAAGATCCCCTGGGCGGTTTCCGGACGCAGGTAGATCTTGTTGTCGGGGTTCGATACCGGTCCGATCGTCGTGTCGAACATGAGGTTGAATTGGCGAACCTCGGTCCAGTCGAACATGCCAGAGTCGGGCGAACGGATCTCCTCACCCATGATGATGTCGTAGAGCGCCTTCGCGGCATCCTCGGCATTCAGGGCATCCACCAAGGCCTGATAGACCCGGTCCGCGTCTTCATCCTTGCCCTTGCGGCGCAGCTTGTCGATGTGTCCTTCAATGAGCTGGTCAGCGCGGTAGCGCATCTTGGACGTCTTGTCATCGATCAGCGGATCGCTGAATGCATCTACGTGGCCCGATGCCTTCCACGTGGTGGGATGCATCAGGATGGCGGCATCCAATCCCGAGATGTTTTCGTGACGCTGCACCATGGCATTCCACCACCGCTGCGAGATGTTGCGCTTGAGCTCGACGCCGAGCGGACCGTAATCGTACGTGGCGGCCAATCCACCATAGATCTCGGAAGACTGGAAAATGAATCCACGACGTTTGGACAGGGAAACGATCTTTTCGAACAGGTCGGACATGGGGCCGATCGGCGGAGTTGGAGGAATGGAAGTGCCCAAATTACGGCAGCGGCCGGGCTGTTCCCTCCCGGATGATTGAAGATCCGCAGGAAAAGGGCTCACCCGGCTTCCAGCAGGCCCCGTTCGGCCAGCGATGTGTACCCGTCCCCGGCAATGATCACATGATCGCGCAGCGGGATCCCCAGGACACGACCTGCGGCGGCAAGCTGCCGCGTGACGGCCACATCCTCCCGGCTGGGCTCGGGATTGCCCGAAGGATGGTTGTGCAGGCAAATGACTGCAGCCGCGTGCTCAATGATGGCCCGCCGGAAAATGAGGCGGGGCTCCACGATGCTCGACGCGATCCCGCCCTCGCTGGCCACGAAGTCGCTGATCCGCGCGTGCGCCGTATTGAGCAGAAGGACCCGGAAAACCTCCCGTTTCAGATCGGCCATTACAGGAGCGTACTCCCGATGCACATCGGCCGGACTGCGGAAGGTGGCCGCCGCC
>JAQCDI010000044.1 GCA_027620595.1 Bacteroidota bacterium
TCTTCTGCGGGCGAATAATAAAGAAGTAAAAGACGACAAAAATCAGAATCAGCGGAAGGAACATTGCCAATGGATTGGACTGTTCGCCTGCTGGTGCGCCGAGAAGGAATAAGGAATAGAATGACATAGGATGCGATTCAAGTTGATTTAGGACGGAACTGTCAACGTAAGCCGAATCTACGTTAAACCTTGCTTGTGGATCCGGGAGGAACGTCTGATCGTGGGATCATGGAAGCCTTTCAGAAAACCGGATGCGCACAAAAAAGGGCAAGCGACCCGTATCGCGACGCTACAACCTCCTACCGCTGCTGCCTTCCGGCCCTGACGGAGTTCAGAGGGAGCTGTCCGTACGGGACTTGCCCTTTGGAGGCCCCCCAACCCGACATGGCAAGGATGGTTCCGATAGCGACCCGAGCCGATGAAGCTTCACACGAATTCATTGGATGCGGGCGAACCGCGCATCGGCGGCCAGGCGTGATTGCCGGCCTCAGACCAGCCCGACCGGATCCACGTCGATCGTCATGCACACGGCTGCGGGCAGCGAACCGAGGGCCTGTTCGGCCTGCTGGATTCCTTCTCGCACCCGGCTTGCGGGCACATGCGTCGGGATCTTGAGCAACAGCTGATGACGGTATCGATTCTTCAGGCGATGGACAAAGGCAGGAGAGGGGCCCAGGCGGTCCACATCCGGAAGACGGGAATCGACGAGCCGTCGGAAGCGATCGGCCAGCTCCAGGGTCTTATCGTCCTCAGGTCCCGAAAAGAGGATGGACACCATCCGCCCCGCGGGAGGATAATTGAGCATGCTGCGGGTGGCCAGGGCTTGTTCAGCAAAACCATGGTAGTCGTGTCGCAGGGCATACTGGATGACTGGATGGGCGGGATTGACGCACTGCAGCAGGACCTCGCCGGCCAGTTCGGCGCGTCCGGCGCGTCCGGCCACCTGGGTCAGGAGCTGGAAGACCCGCTCTTCGGCCCGGATATCCGGCAGTTGAAGTCCGGCTTCCGCACGGATGATGCCCACCAGGGTGACTTTCTCGAAGTCCAGGCCCTTGGCCACCATCTGGGTCCCGAGCAGGACGTCCGCCTCGCCGCGGCCGAACCGGTCCAGGATAGCGTGGTGGCTGCCTTTCTGGGAAGTGGTGTCCAGGTCCATGCGCAGTACGCGCACGTCGGGCAGGCGCTCGGCCAACTCGCTCTCGAGGCGCTGTGTGCCGGCGCCCAGGAAGGCCAGGTCCGCATGCCCGCACGATCCGCATCGGGATGGGGGGCGCTGGGTGATACCGCAGTAGTGGCACCTGAGGTGGTTCAGCGGTCGGTGATAGACCATGCTGACCGAACAATCCGGGCACTCGGGCACCCATCCGCAGGCGGAACACTCCATGACCGGCGCAAAACCACGGCGGTTCAGCAGCAGGATGGTCTGTTCGCCGCGGTTCGCCCGTTCCTCGATGCCCTTGACCAGACGGGTGGACAGGGCCCGGGACGTGCCTTTGAGTTCCGGCTCGCTGCGCAGGTCCACGATACGGATGTCCGGGAGTCTGGCGGGTGTGCCGTCGATGGGCACCCGCTCGGGCATGTCGAGAAGCGTGTACTTGCCGCTCCGGGCATTGGCCAGGGACTCCAAGCTGGGGGTGGCCGATCCCAGGATGCAGGTGGCGCCGTTTTTCATGGCCCGGATCACGGCCAGGTCCCGGGCATGGTAGCGGGGAGCGGGGTCGAATTGTTTGTAGGAGGCCTCATGCTCCTCGTCCACGATGATGAGCGCCGGGTTCTCGACCGGGGCCAGGATGGCCGAGCGGGGGCCGATCACGATGGGGTAGCGGCCTTCCCCGATGCCGCGCCAGGCGTCGTAGCGCTCGCCGTCCGCCATGCGGGAGTGAAGCACGGCCACCTCATCCCCGAACCGCGAGCGGAAGCGGCGCACGGTCTGGGGGGTCAGGGAAATCTCGGGCACGAGCACAATGGCCGTTCGTCCGGCCTGGCGCGCGGTTTCGAGGGCACGCAGGTAGACTTCTGTCTTTCCTGACCCGGTAACCCCGTGCAGGAGGAAGGAGTGGTAGGTCCCGGAAGCGAGGGCGGTGTTGATCTGATCCACCGCGTCGACCTGGGCCGCATGAAGCTGCGGCCGGGTGGACGCCACGATGTCCGGGCGTTCTTCCGAGAATCGGTCCCGCTCCTCCTGCTCGATGAAGAGGTAGCCCAAATCGGCCAGGCGGCGCAGGGTGGCCAGGGTCCCTCCGCATTCGGCCAGGAGCCGCGCCTGGGACACCGGTGTCTGTTCGCCCTGGTGCCAGATACGCAGCTGTTCCACGATGGCCTGTTGCCGTGCACCGGTCGGTGGCGCCTCGGGGCCCTCCTCGTTGTACTCGATCATGGCCACGGTCTGCACCCGGCTGCGCGCGGTGGCCTGGCTGCTGCCCGGAGGGAGGGCTGCCCGGAGGGCTTCGCCCCATGCGCACATGTAGTACGTAGCCACCCAGCGGGTAAGCTCGAGGAGCTCGGTCGGAAGGGGGGGCAGCTCCACATCCACGTCCAGGATGTCCCGGGCCTTGTAGCCCTTCAGATCGGCTTCCAGGCCCGCCTCGATGACCACGCCGGCAAGTTGGCGCTTTCCGAACGGCACGACCACCCGTCGTCCGGGGCGCATCCATCGCTGGAACGCCTGGGGCACGAGGTAGGTGTAGAGCCGGTCGAGCGGCAAGGGGAGGGCTACGCGGACGATCTGCACGGGACGGGTATGGGGTGACGGGCGGGGAGCGAACATACGAGTCGGGTCGGAGGCGGATCCATGCCGGCCCGAAACGGAGACCCGATGCCGGCGTTCACCGCATCCCCCGTCCGCCAGACCCCCATCCGCAAGACCCCGTGGTTTCCGTGAGACAACCTGCCCTGCTGGTTCTTTTCCTGACCCTTGCCCTGACCGGCTGTCTGCCTTCGTCCTGCTCCCGGGTGGAGCCCCGGGCCATCTCTCCTGCCGATTCCCTGTCCCGATCGATGGCCGAGGCCATGCCGGTGGATACGCTCGAATGGGTGTCTTCCACGGTGTTTGACCAGGAGGATTTCCGCAATCCCCGGACCGTCCGGTTCCTGGGTGCCGAGGATCTGGTGATCACTGACACGCAGGCCCACGCCGTTCATTACCTCGATGGGCAGAACCGTATCGTGAAAACCACCTTGTTGCCGGGAGCCATTCCTTACCTGGCAGGCGTCGACGGGGATTCAGTATGGGTGTTCGGGCCTGGAGATCGCAGCGTGCGGCTTCTGGTGGGGGGCGAACCGCAGGATTCCCTGCGCATCGATCTGGGCTCGGGGAACGAGCGGGCGCTGACCTGGGTGGTCCGGTCCCAGGATGGCTTCATCTCCAAGGTGCTCGATGACGACAGTGGGAATCACGTGGCCTGGCATGACGCTTCGGGCGCCGTGGTGCGCCGCCTCGAGCTGCCCGCTTCCACCTGGCGCTACGCCGGATTCCTGCGCCCGGATGGGGAGCGGCTCGTGAGCCTGTCGGGCTTTCTGCCCTGGGTCCACCTGCCGTCGGAAACCGGCCTGGACTCGCTGCGGCTCATGGGCTTCGACTCGCCCATGCTGGCTCGCACGCTGCAGTTCGAGCGCGGTACGACCGAGCAGCCGCCCCTGTTGTCGGGCTCGGCGGATGTGGCTGGAGGATGGCTTTTTGTGCTCAACATGCGTCCCGGGTGGCTGCACGTGGACGTCTACGACCGGGACGGAACGTTGCGCTACGTGCTGACACAGCCTGATCCGTCCTTCGACAAGGAGTATTACCCCTCGGACGTGGCTGTCCGCGAAACGGCGCCGGGATGGTTCGAACTGGCGGTCACGGTGACCGAACCCGAGACCCGAGTGGACCGCTACCACTGGCAGATGCCCGAGCGGCCGATGCCCTAACCGGGCCCAACCCGATCAGCCGACAGGGTACGGGCCGTATATTCGGCCCATGTCCACTGCCTTCCTTCAGCAATCCGTCCAGTTCCTCAAGGGCGTGGGACCGCACCGGGCCCACGTGCTGGAGGAAGCTGGCCTGTCCACCGTTGCCGATCTGCTCCACATGGTACCGCGCCGGTATCTGGATCGGACCAACGTGGTGCCCATCCGTGAGCTCCGGGCCGGATCGGATCCGGTGACCGTCATCGGAACGGTCATTGCGGCAGGGACGATCCCTGGACGCCGCCGCTTCGAGGTCGTGCTCGAGGACGAACCGGGCCGACGCATGACGGCCGTCTGGTTCCAAGGGGTGGCCTGGATCTCGAAGGTCATCGAGAAGGGGCACCGTTTGGCGCTGCACGGCAAGCCCGCGCGATACGGTGGAACCGTTTCTCTTTCGCACCCTGATTTCGACCGGGTGGATGAAGAAGGGCCGACCATGGAAACGGGTCGGATCATCGGGCTCTATCCCGGATCGGCTGCGCTGCAGAAAGCGGGCCTGACGAGCCGCACCTTCCGACGCATCATCTACACGCTGCTCAAGGAGCATGGCGAAGAGCTGCGGGAGAACCTTCCGGGCCCGCTGCAGGCCCAGCTGGACCTCATGGAGGGGCGTGTCGCCCGGCGGGCCGTGCATTTTCCGAAGGACAACGACGAGCTGCAGCGGGCCCGATACCGGCTCAAATTCGAGGAATTGTTCTTTTTCCAACTGCTGCTGGCCACCACCCGCACGCAGCGGGAGCGTTTTCCGGGCATCCGCGTGCCGTCCGGTGGCCCGCTCGAAACGCGTTTTCTTTCCGAAGTCCTGCCCTTCACCTTGACCGGCGCCCAGCAGCAAGCGCTGCGCGACATCGCTGCGGATCTGGCCAGCGGCAAGCAGATGAACCGTCTTCTACAGGGGGATGTCGGCAGCGGGAAGACCGTAGTGGCCGCCACTGCCGCGCTGAAGGTCATCGACCAGGGCCTTCAGGCCGTGGTAATGGCGCCCACGGAAATCCTGTGTGAACAGCATGCCCGGTCCCTGGGCCGGTTGCTCGCGCCGCTCGGCATCGAGGTGGCGCTCCTGACCGGATCGACGCCCGCAGCCGAGCGGCGCGCTGTGCTCGCCGCCTTGGCCGACGGGTCCTGTCGCCTGCTGGTCGGCACACATGCCGTCATCCAGGATGGGGTGGATTTCCACCGTCTGGGCCTTGCCGTCGTGGACGAACAGCATCGATTCGGTGTCCTGCAGCGCGCCACCCTGTTCGAGAAAGGGGATCGCCCCCATATGCTGCTCATGACGGCCACACCCATTCCGCGCTCCCTGGCCATGACGCTCTACGGCGACCTGCACGTCAGTCTCATGCGGGAACGTCCGCCGGGGCGCCAGCCCATCTCGACGAAGATGGTCCGGGAAAAGGACCGGGATCGGGTCTATGCGCGCATGCGGGACGAAATCCAGGCAGGCCGCCAGTGCTACGTGGTCTATCCGCTGGTCGAGGAGAGCGAGAAGCTGGATTTGAAGGATGCGGTGTCGGGACATGAAACCGTGTCCGCCGCATTCCCGGAGGTGCAGGTGGAGCTGGTGCACGGTCGAATGAAACCGGCCGAGAAAGAAGCGGCCATGTCCCGGTTCGTCTCCGGGGAGTCGGCCATCCTGGTATCCACTACCGTCATCGAGGTGGGCGTGGATGTACCAGCCGCCACGTTGATGCTCATCGAACATGCCGAGCGCTTCGGCTTGAGTCAGCTCCATCAGCTGCGCGGTCGGATTGGTCGGGGGCAACATGCCAGCACCTGCATCCTGATGGCCGAGTACCGACAATCCGAGGAATCCCGTCGCCGCCTGAAGGCCATGGAAGACACGGACGACGGATTCGTGATCAGTGAGATCGACATGGAACTGCGCGGTGCGGGGGATTTCTTTGGCACCCAGCAGAGCGGATTGCCGGCATTCCGGATTGCCGATCTGCTCCAGGATCAGGCCATCCTGGAGCGTGCGCGGGAAGCGGCTTTTGCGCTCATGGCAGAGGATCCCGGACTGGAGCGCGCCGAGCATGCTGCCATGCGTGCGTGGTTCGAAGCCTTCGTCCTGCGGCCGGGCATGCGGCTTTCGCGGATCGGCTGAGGAGTTTCGGCCGGGGACCTCAGCGTGCCACCGTTCGGGTGGTAAGCGGTTGGTCGGGCAGGCGCTCCGCCACTTCGAAGGGGATGCGCGTAAGGACCTTGCCTTCCTCCGTGGCCACGACGAGCCGCCAGCGACCTGGAGCCACGTTCTGTTTGAAGGTCGTTCCGCGATAACCTTCTTCCCGTCCGCCGCTCAAGCGATAGGGAATGCGGTCCGTGGTTCGCCACGCCTCCGATGCGTCATCCCACTGCTGCCACTCATGGACCAGGGTCTGTTTGAGGCGCGTGGGGGCGAAAACAGCTGCAAAACCATAGATCGGTTCTCCCGGCGCGCGGTAGACGGTCCGGGCGTAGTCGGGAGCAAACCAGCCGGTCCGATCTGTCTGCCATTCGAGCAGGAAATGATCATCCTGTCGCTCCACCCGATTGTAGACGCCCCCTTCCTGCACCGAAAGGGGAACCGGCGGAATCCAGCTGTAGCGGTATCCCGTGTCCAGGAAGAGCAGCAGTGCAGGCACGATCCAGGCCGAGAGGGGGGCGAATCGGGTCATGTGGAGTCGTCCGAGCTTCCGCGCGTACAGGAACACACCGGCGCTCCAGAGCAGGCTGCAAAGCAGCGACAGCCGGAAGACCCAGAGACTCATGGTGCCGATCAGCACGGGAACCAGCCAGGCAAACATCGTAGCCGAGCAGAAAGTCAGGAAAGCCAGCTGGGCGGGAAAAATGGAGACCTTGCGGGTGAGGAACTCATTCAGCACCGCGCCCACGACAAGGATGATCCAGAAGGCCAGGTGGGCCGACCAGGTCACACTCCGCGAGTAGAAGATCACGAATGCCGAGAGCAGGGCGCCGAGCAGGAACTGGGTGGCGCCCCGAAGCCATACCTGTGGATCCTGGATGCGGGCAAACTTCAGTTTGCCCGCCTGAAGACGCAGATCCAGGACCAGGACGGCGGTGAGCGCCAGCAGATACCCTGAAAGGATGAGGTTGTCGACCAGGTTGTCGATGGCGCGCAGCGTGAGCGCATCCCAGAGGATACCGGCCAGGAAAAATGTGAGTGCCAGCGCCCATTCGTGCGCTTCGTAGAATTCCCGAACCGCAGGAATCCACTGCTGGAAGGGCATCATGGCCGGGAGGCAGGCCGCCGCCAAATGGGGACCGAAGAGCAGGGTTCGCCATACATCAGCTTGCGGGCGACGCGCTGCAGATGGGCAGTGGCTCGCACGTAGGCAGCGGGGGTCACCCGTCCCGTTCCGCAGCCTTTGAGCACCACGATACGGTCCTCGAACTCCTGCCAGTCCTGGCCGTCAAGTCGTTCGAGCAGCAGTTGCTCGGACAACGCGGATTCCGAAGCCGAGGTCACAGAAGCCGCCACTCCATCGAGCTGCGCGGCCACCAACATGTAGGCCCAGGTAGGGATGATGGCATCCGTCGAGCAGTAGATACCGACGTGATGGCCCTGGTACACCGTCCAGTCGGTGTCCTTGACCTGCTGACGGAACTCCATTTCCCGCAGCAGGAAGCCTCCGGCCAGGAAGGAGGCCAGATCCACGCCGGAGACAGGCGCTTCGGGGAGGAAGCGCTCCAGGTCCAGGACCTGGATGCCGCTGTCGGCCACTTTGTTCTGGATGACGTCCATGGTTGGATGCGTGTTGGGATTGGCCTTCAACGAGGCACTGGTTTCCATGTTCGGTGGCCGATTTTCCGGAATCCATGAATCCCGCCGAAACGAAGCCGCGTCCCGGGAATCCAACGGAGGCCGTGGCCGTAAAGCCGTCCCTGAAACGATCCCAACCAAACGACCCCATGCTGCTCCTGCGCCGTTATTTCCTGCTTGCCCTTCTGTTGATGGTTTCAACAGGTTGTGAACTGTCCAGCTCGGTCGATTCTGTTGACCAGGAGCAGGTCGTCGGCGGGGTCAACCTGACCGAACTGTTTGCTGAACCTCAGCCCTCGGAAATCCAGGCGGTACTCGCCGATTGGTCTTCCCGCAATCCGGTGGCGCAGAACGTGGTGGTGGAACGCCAGGCGCAGGTCAATCTGTCCGGCCAGGGCACGGCCCAGCTCTACATCGTGTCCCACGACGTGGACGGTGTGAAGCACTTCGGCGGCGTCGTGGTGCCCGACGGCCTGGCACCCGGCTCGGCTCCGGTCATGGTCTACGCCCACGGCGGGGATGCTGGCGTGAGCGTGGACGGAGAATTCCTCCTGCTCGTGGGCCTGTTTCCAGACCTGGCCACGAAGTTCGTTTTCGTCATTCCGTCGTTCCGGGATGAACCACTGGCTTTTGGCGGGCAGTCCTGGCAATTGGAGGGGCCAGCCAGTCCCTGGGACCGGGATGTGGATGATGCCCTGGCCCTTGTTGATGTGGCAGCCGGCTTGACACCGGCCGCCGATCCGTCCCGGATTGCTGTGCTCGGCATGAGCCGCGGCGCAGGCGTGGGCATGCTGATGGCGGCGCGCGAGCCGGCCGTGAAGCGGGTACTGGCCTTCTTCGGTCCGACCGATTTCTTCGGACCGTTCGCGCAGGAAGTGGCCACCGAGATCCTTGAAGGCAACCCACGCCAGTTACCCGGGCTGGACTATCTGTCGGAGCAGTGGGTGTTGCCGTACCAGGCAGGAACGGTTTCCCTGGAGCAGATCCGGGCCGAGCTGGTCCGTCGCTCGGCGGTACTTTTCCTGGATCGCATTGCCAGCCTTCAGATCCATCACGGTACGGCGGACGCCATCGTCCCCGTCTCCCAGGCCCAGCACATGATCGATGCGATGGCCGCTGCCGGGCGAGGCGCGGATACCTTCTCTTCCTTCCTGTATCCGGGCGGTCAGCACAACCCGTTCACGCTGGAGGGCAGCCTGCAGCGCGGATCAGCCTACATCGCCTCCATGCTGCAAGGATCCTGAGTCCGGGAGGGCCAGGCCATGAAACGGCCCGTGCGGGCTCGGTGCCTGCTAGAAATCCTGCCGATTGAATAGCCGCAGGGCGCTCCATGTCGGAGTGACAGCCCACAGGACGAGCGCACCCGTGGCCAGGATCAGCCCCATGGCTGAGCCGAAGAATCGCGTAAAGACGGCTCCGGTATACCCCAGCATGGCCGCAGCGTCGAACGTCTGCAGCAGGATCAGTCGGGCCAGGTCGATGGGATTGAGGAGCATGGCACCCAGCAAGGCCTTCTCCACCGGCCATTGGGCAAAGGCGGACACCCCCAGCAGCACCAGACCGTCGAATAGCAGGGCAAAGCCCATCCAGAAGATGAGGACCAGACCGATGCCTTTGACCCGGTCCGAGAACCGGATCGACAGGATGGTTGCCACTCCCGTACCAACCAGGATCAGCACCGACCCCAGGCCGACCAGGGTTGCAAGTCGCAGCATCTGTCCACCGGCCAATCCGCCGTGCCAAAGGAATGGAAGGCCCAGACCCAGGCCGAATGAGGCCATCATGGGTACCGTGAGGCCCAGGAAGAGCCCGGAGAACAAGTGGCGGCGCTCTACGGGTTGGGTGAGCATCCAGACGGTGTAGTCCCGGTTGTTGTACTGATGGATGACACCAAAGACGAGGGCGATCAACGGCACCAGGAAAAGCACGACATTGATCAGGCTGACCAGGGTCTTATCGGCGAACCCGGTAGACAGCAGCAGGCCCTCCGAAATACAGAGGTAGACCAGCGTGTGCAGCGTGAGCCAGCGGCTGCGCAGCGCATCCTGCAGCTGGAAGCCGAAAATGTGACGGATGGCGGAGAAGGACTTCATGCGGCTTCACCTTCGATGAGGGAGGCAATGGCGCGCTCCAGCCGCTCCTGCCCGGTGGCGGTGCGTAGATCGTCGAGTTGACCGTCGAAGCGGATCCGTCCGTCAAGCAGGAATACGATACGGTCGGCCAGTTCTTCCAGGTCGGCCAGCACGTGGGACGTCAAAACCGTGCAGGCCCCCTCGTCCCGGCGGTGTCGGACGTGGTCCTTGAGGGCAGCCGACGATACAGGGTCCAGACCGGCCGTGGGCTCATCAAGGATCAGGATGGGCGGATGGAAGAGGAAGGCCAACACGGCGGCTATTTTCTGCCGTGTACCGCCGGACAGCACCCGGAAGGGCTTGTCCAATTCGCCGTCGAGGCGCAATGAGCGCAGGAGGGCGGTATGCGAATCGTGTGCCGGTCCATGGAGTTTGCGCAGCATGGCCATCATCTGATGTCCGGTCAGGTTCTCCGGGAAATGCGGATGCTGCGGCATGTACCCGATATGCTCTCGGTAGTCGACACCCGAACGGATATCCGTACCCAGCACGCGGATGGATCCGCTGTCGGGCCGGACCAGGCCAAGGATGCTTTTGATGAGCGTGGTCTTGCCCGCGCCGTTCGGGCCCACAATGGCCGTTGTCTGTTGCGGATGGAGGGTCAGGTCGATGCCGGCCAAGACAGTCAGGTCACCGAACGACTTGTGCAGGTCGGTTACCGTGACGGGTTGGGGCGAACCGGGATGGAAAAGGTGCATGTTCAGGGCTGGATGGGTGGGTCCGCTTCGAACAGGAATCCGGACACGGGTCGCATACGGGGGGAGGCATCCTTCAGGTCGGTCGGCGTCAGGACCGGGAGCAGGTCCTCGGCTGCGTTCAGCACGTCGACAAGGATGCTTCGATACAGGAACAGGGAGGCTTCGTGCCGTTCGGCCAACACCGAGAAGAGCCGGACGGGGCGGAAGAACGTGTCTCCGGTGCCATCATGGTCCAGGTCGTACCCGGCATAGCGGTCCCAGTAGTTGCCCGAAAAGGAGCTGGGGGCGGACCGGCTGTTGGTGGACACGTCGAAGGTGTTGCCTACGAAATCATTCTGTTCGAACCGGTTTTCGATGGCGTTGCCCATGACGCGCAGGGCCCAACCATTGTCGACGAAGGCATTGCGGGTCACGACGAGGCGGTCGGAGGCCTCCATGAAGACCCCGGTAGTATTACCTTCGAACCGGTTTCCGGTCAGCTCCCCATCGCGGATCTCCTTGAGCAGCAGGCCGTAGGCCGAAGTGCCCCATGCGCGGCGAAACGTGTTGCCGCGCATGAGGATGCCGTCAGCGTACATGACGGCGACTCCGGCCCTGTTGTCCTCGAAGACATTGTCCTCGTAGGCGCAACGATCAGAAAACATGAAGTGCAGGCCGTAGCGGAGGTTGTTCCTGGATGCGTTGGCCGACACACGGGAGTCCTCTGTGAACTCGAGGTAGATGCCATCACGGAAGCCGTTGACGTCGTTGCCCGTGATGCGCAGGTTGCGCGAATACCAGGAGTGGATGGCGTTGCCACCGCTGGTTTCGTTCTCAAACACTGCATTCAGCGTGTTGCCGCTCACTGCGCAGCCGTCGGCTTTGGCGAGGTAGACGCCGAAAAAGACGTCCTCGAACGTGTTGTCCAGGATCCGGCAGTTTGCGCTTCCCGCTACGCGGAGCGCGGCCCGATCTTCCATGAAGGTCCGCTCCACGTGTTCGAATCGAAATCCGCGAATGGTAACCGAGTCGGCTTGGATCACGATCAGCTCGTGGTTCCCTGATCCCCGGATCACCGCCCCGGGTTCGGCCCAGAGCG
>JAQCDI010000045.1 GCA_027620595.1 Bacteroidota bacterium
GTACCGCGCTGGCGGATGACGATAGCTCCGGCCTGAACGAATTCACCGCCGAACGCCTTTACACCGAGCATCTTGGGGTTGGAGTCGCGACCGTTCTTGGTCGACCCCATGCCTTTCTTATGTGCCATTCAGGACCTCGTGTCTGGGTTATTCAGCGTCAGCGGGAGCCGCTTCTTCTGCTTTCGGTTCAGCTTTCTTCTTTGCAGCCGCTTTCTTGGCTTTGCCGATCGCGTCAATCTTGATCTGCGTATACGGCTGGCGGTGGCCATTCTTGACCTTGTACCGCTTGCGGCGCTTCTTCTTGAAGACCAGCACTTTGTCTGCCTTCACCTGGTCGAGGACGGTGGCATCTACCGTGATCCCTTCTACCGTCGGGGTGCCGACAGAGACGGACGTGCCGTCGTGGACGAGCAGGACCTTGTCGAAGGACAGTTTGTCGTTGGCCTGGGCCTTCTGCCGGGGGACATACAGCGTATCGTCCTGCGATACTTTGTACTGCTTTCCGGCAATCTCTACAATCGCGTACATTGGATAACTCCGGGTCTCTTCTTTGGGGCGCCGGGTTGGGTACCGACGCGAGAGGAATGTCAATAGGAGGGATCAATTCGCGCAGCTTCTGGAGCGGCATGAATATTCGCCTAGCCCACAAATTTAAGACACATCACCAGGGATAGCAATCCGGATCATGATGGAGGAATGTCGAATTTCGCACGGCTTCGGAAAGGATGACGCCCTTTTCCGACCCGGAAAACTGATCTGTATCGGGCGCAATTACGCCGCGCACGCCCTGGAACTGGGCAATGCCGTGCCATCGGAGCCCATGATTTTCCTGAAACCGGCCTCCGCGCTGATTGCCTCGGGTTCCGACATCGTCCTGCCCGCTGCGTCCTCCGATGTGCATCATGAGGTGGAGCTGGTCTGTCTGATCGGGGAGCGCGGCAAGAACATCCCCGAGTCCGAGGCGCTGGCCCATGTTGCAGGATATGCCGTAGGGTTGGACATGACGGCCCGGGATCTCCAACAGAAAGCCAAGGACAAGGGTCATCCGTGGAGCGTGGCCAAGGGATTCGACACCTTTGCTCCGCTGGGAACGTTCGTACCGGCTTCGGAGGTCTCCGACCCGCAGGCCCTCTCCATCCGATTGACGATCAACGGGGACGTGCGGCAGGAGGGGCACACGTCGGACATGATCTTTACGGTGGCCCGCCTGATCGCCTACTGTTCGAGGGTTTTCACGCTCATGCCGGGGGACTTGCTCTTCACCGGAACGCCCGAGGGGGTTGGGCCAGTGCATCCGGGAGACTGGCTGGAAGCCTCGGTCGATGGACTGCCCGCGCTGCACGTCGGCGTCAGGAGAGGATAAGGGACACCGGGTTCAGCGGGTGTGCACAAAGATGGTGGAGGACAGCTGAGCGGCGAACACCGCCAGCAAGATGGCACCGTTGCCGCCGGCGGCACCAAAGGCTGTTATTCCGCCCAGGCCCACAGCGGTGGAAACCAGCAATCCGTTGCCGAATCGATGGGGATTGGGACTGAGCGCTGTGACTCCCAACGACATGCCCAACGTTTCACCGATGGCCCCACCAATGATGATGCCACCGAGTCCGCACGTCCAATCGCTGTCCGAGCAACCGGAATTGGAGCGTCCCAGCCTTCCGCCGACCAGTGCTCCTCCGAACGCTCCCACCGTGCCGACCATCGCCATGGCAACGATGTTCTGCGAATCCGCGTCGTCGACGGGGGCGACGTTCTTTGCAGCAAAACGGCCCGGGACATCAGGGAAACCCCGCAGCTCCTGGCGCAGCATGTGCGCTGGAGTGATGTCAAGAGATGGCTTCCGTTGAGCATGGGTCGTCAATGGTAAGGCGCAGGTCACGCACAGGAGCAGGAAGGGAATGCAAAAGGAGCGGAAAGCTGTCATGGTCACGTTTGGGGTTGGAAGCGTCGATCCGGTAAACGAGTCCCAGCGCGCCGGGAGATCAGCGGGCCCCGAGAGCGAATTCAACGAGTTGATCGAGTGTCAGGCGGTCGCGGATGATCTGGGTTGATCCTTCCTGCGTAATCCAGATTTCTGCCGGTTCGGAGCGCATGTTGTAGCGCGTGGTCATGGACATGCCGTAGGCGCCCGCGTCGAGGACCCCGATGATGTCCCCCTCACGCAGCTCGGCCACGGCGCGGTCCTTGGCAAAGAAGTCGGACGATTCGCAGATGTTGCCCACGACGTCGTACACGCGCTCGGGTCCGTCCGGTCGGGTGAGGTTCACCACATGGTGGTAGGCGCCGTACATGGCGGGGCGGACCAGGTGGTTCATTCCCGAATCCGTGCCTGCAAAGGTGCGGTGCGTTCCTTCCTTGACAGTATTGACCCGCGCCAGCAAGACGCCCGATTCGGCGGTGAAGAAGCGGCCGGGTTCGAACCAGATCTGCAGGTTGCTGGACGGGTGCGAGGCAATGAAGGCCTTCAGCGGTGCCACGATGAGCCGGTCGAAGGAGGTCATGTCCAACGGCTGTTCGCCCGGTCGGTAGGGGATGCCCAGACCGCCGCCGACATTGATGAAACGCAGCTGGTCGAACGAGCGGGACGCATCAAGGATGACGGAAATGGCCTTCCAGAGCGTTTCTGTGCTCATGATGCCGCTGCCGATGTGCTGGTGGAGTCCGGCAATCCGCAGGTCGTGCTGCCGGGCCAGCGCGTGGATGGTTTCGATCTGCTCCACCGGAATCCCGAACTTGCTCTTCTCGCCCGCCGTGATCACGTGCTCGTGGTGCCCGGCGCCCACCTGCCCGTTGAGCCGGACGCAGACCTCGCTCCCCGGATAGGCCTTTCCGAATGCCTCGAGCCGGGAAAGTTCGCCGATGTTGAGGAGCACGCCCTTGCCGTGGGCATAGTGCATTTCCTCGTCGGTCATGTTGTTGGCCGAAAAGAACACCCGGTCGGCGGGAAAGCCCACCGCCAGCGCATAAGCCAGCTCGGCCGGCGATACGGCATCGATCCCCAGGCCCTGCTCCAGCATGGTCCGCATCATGGGCACGGCATGATTGGCCTTCATGGCATACAGCAGTCGCAGCGGCAGGCCGTCGAGATGGCTCCGGAGTTGGCGGATGCGTTCTTCCACGGTTCGCCCGAAATACACGTAGGTCGGTGTACCGTGTGCATCGGCGATGTCGAGCAGGAGGGAGCGATCGTCCGGGGAAAGAAGCGTCATGCCGGGAGGGAGTTTCATGAGGGCCGCTGACAGCGGGGCCCATGATACGGAATGTTGCCCAGAGCCGTGGGCTCACAGGAGTACTTCGGCCAGGACGAAGTCGGCAATCAGGATGTTCAGACAGGAGAGTACCACGGCTTCCGTGGCGGCCCGACCCACTCCGTCCGCACCTCCGCGGGTGTGCAGGCCCTTCCAGCACGAAATCGAGGTGATCACGAAACCGAAAGCCGCGGACTTGGCCAAACCGTAGTAGGCGTCGGCCGGGTTGAACCACGTGCGCGCGCCGAGGAGGAAGGTGTCCATGGAGGAGAACCCCATGAAGTCGGCCGAGAAGGCCCCGGCCCAGACCGAGAGCAGCGCCGAAGCCACATACATGCACGGAAACATTACCGCGCCGGCCGCGATGCGGGGAATGACGAGGTAGGCTACCGAGTTGAGCCCCATGGCCTCGAGTGCATCCACCTGTTCGGTGACCTTCATCGTGCCCAATTCGGCCGCAATGCTCGCTCCGATCCGCGACGCGAGCACCAAACCAGGGGTAAGCGCGGCCATTTCGAGGATCAGGGTGGGTACCACCACGGCACCCAATGTGTCCGCAGGGAGGAAGGTATTGGCCAGTTGGTACCCGGTCTGAAGGGTCAGAACGGTGCCTGCAAAGACTGAGGCCAGCATGACCACCGGTGTCGAGTTGACGCCCAGGCGCACCATCTGCCGGAAAATGATCTCCGTGTTGCGCAGCGACTCCCGGGTTGCGCTCACCACCTTGACCATGAAAAGGCAGTAGGCTCCAATGCCGTGGAGGATCTTGCCGGTGCGTTTGAGGATCATGGGGTGGGGCGGTGGGTACGGCGCCCAAGTTCCGGGAAAACCCGGCCGAATTCAATCATCACTACAGTGGATGTGTCGAACCGTTGCCGAAATACAGGGAAGCCACCTCATCCCGCAGGCGGGCGGCCAGCTGTTTGCGGTCGGAATCTGCCACGGGATGTCGTCCGAAGCGCACCGTGGCCCGGAATGCCCGAACTCCGAAGAGGCGGTAGACGTGCTCCCAGAGGGGCGTATCGTCCCCCCAGCATATGACGCTCGACGCATCGTATCCCTTGGCTTCGTACCGGATGGCGGCGGCGTGCACGGGCATTCCGGTGGCCGCCGGATGCGCCAACAAGCCGGCGCGGAAGGGCAGGATCTGTCGGCCATCCGTGGTGGTGCTTTCCGGAAAGAAGATCAGTCCCTCCCCCTTGTCCAGCTCTGCGGTCACCAAGGCTCCCACCCGCGTCACATCCCGGTTGAGGGACCGATTGATGAACAGGGTGCCCCCCTGCCGCGCCATCCAGCCGATGAGCGGCATCGACGCCACTTCGACCTTGCCCACCATCACACCCGGACTGCAGGCCATGATGACTATGGCATCCATGTAGGAGAGATGGTTGGCCACCAGACAGAAGGGCGGCGAGGGGGGCGAACCCTCCACCCGGATGGACATGCCGAAGATCCGGGCCACCGATCGCGCCCAGGCCCTCCAGACGGTACGACGCCAGGCACGTCGAATGCCGGGCCAGGGCCAGAGCAGCGTGTGGATGACGGCCCAGACCAGGAAGGTCAGTGCCACGTTCAGCGACAGGATGAACAACCGGGAAACCGCCCAGACGTGGCGCATGGACTCTTTTGGGGAGGAGAGGGAGGACGGCCTTCGAACCATTGAGGGGAATCCAGGGTCCCGCGCCCGGCACACGGAAGTCGAAGGGTTGCGAACCGGGTTGGAGGATTCGTTATCATTGCACGAGACCAAACCCCAATCTTTCCGAGATCTCGATGTCCGACACTGCCTCCAAGGTTACTCTCGTGGCCTGGGACGAACTTCCCATGGAACGCCTCTCCCCCCAGCTGGGGCGCAAACTCATTTCGGGCGAGCAGGTGATGATTGCGCACGTCTATCTGGACAAGGACTGCATCGTACCCCGCCACCAGCACCACAACGAGCAGATCACATACATCCTCAAAGGATGCCTCCGCTTCTGGATCGGAGAGGACGAGAGCGAAGTTGTGGACGTGCACGAAGGCGAGGTCCTGCATATCCCGTCCAATGTCTGGCATAAAGCCCAGGCCCTCGAGGACACCCTGGATGTGGACATCTTCAGTCCGCCGCGGCAGGACTGGCTGGACAAGACCGACGACTACCTGCGTCGTTGATCGATTCGGGCGAACCCCGTTTCCGATCGTCCGCTGCTCCCGCAGCCTCTACGGCTTCTTTTGCCTCTGCTGCTTCTGTGAATCCATCCGCTCCTACAGCTCCTGTGCATCTGAAAGGCTGCGGAGGAAGCGGCGGAAGCCTTTGGTGTCATAGTTGGCCATACCGGCGTGCACCGTGGCCAGCTTGCCACCGGGAGAAATGACCCAGGTCGTCGGCAGGGTGGGGCTGCGATAGAGCTCGGGCATGGGTCCGGCCACGCGGTAGACCGGAAATGTGTAGCCGCGCGCCTCGATGAACCGGCGGGCCACTTCTTCGTCGTCGTCCGTGGCAATGGTCACGAATACGACCTCTTCCTTCATCGTCTCGTAAAGCCGCTGGATGTAGGGCATTTCGGCCAGGCAGGGAGCGCACCAGGTGGCCCAGAGGTTGAGGAAAATGGTCTTTCCTTCGAAAGCCGACAGATGGACGGACCGGTTCGGCCGATCCAGGCTGATCAGGGCCAGGTCGTAGGAGGCCGGTTCGGCTTCTTCTTCAGCCCATGCTGTTTCGGCCTGGAACAGTCCCGTGGCCAACAGGGCCTGCTGCATCTTGCCGAGCACGACCGTTCCCGGGTCCGTGAATCGGAGGAATGCCAGGAACAACAGGATCCCGCCCCACTCCAGGGCCATGCGTTTCCAGCCCGCGCGGGGTTTGGCGGTTGCCGGCTCTTTCGGAAGGGAGGTCATTTCGTTGGCTGGGAGTCAAGAACGGGCGTGGACCATGCCGTCACAGGCCCTCGTCCGCCACCAATGCGGTCGGGCCTCGAACAGTTCCTGGTAGGCGTCACAGACTCGTTCGGCCGACGTATCCGAAAACATTGGATCGACCAGGGCCAGCACCGATCCGCCCCAGCCGCCACCGGACAGCCGTGCTCCGCGTACCCCGTCCTGCGTCTTGAGCAAGCCGACCAGCATGTCCAATTCCGGGGTCGAGTTCTCGAACAGCGATTTCGAGCTCTCGTGGGACTGCAGGAGACATTGTCCGGCGTCGATGGCGTCCTGCTGCGCCAGGGCCCGCAGGAAACGGCCCACCCGACGCTGTTCGTGGATCACATGCGAGGCGCGGCGGGCCAGTGCGTCGGACAGCGTCACACCGTAGGCGTCCAGGTCGGCGGGATGACAGCGGGCCAGGTGCCGGATTCCGGGAATCATGCGCTCAAGGGCCATGAGCACTTCCCGGCATTCCCGATGCCGTGTTTCGTACGGGGAATCGACGAGTGCGTGGGAAATGTGGCTGCGGAAGAGCGCGAATCCGTGACCTTGCGGCAGGGGAATGACGGTGTGGCGGGAGGTGGCGGCGTCCAGAACGACAAGGTGCCCCTCCTTGCCACGGGCCACCACGGTCTGATCCAGCAGGCCGCACGGCATGCCGACATACCGGTTTTCTGCCCGGTGTGCCGCTTCGATGAGCAGGGCCGTACCGAGGGTTTGGCCGTCGTCGCGCAGCGCTTCGGCCAGGGCGCCGGCTGTGGCCAGTTCGAGGGCCGCACTCGAGGAAAGGCCCGTGCCGACGGGTAGGGTGGAGGCAATGGCAAGGTCACAGCCGGCGCCCGCATCCATCCATCCCCGCATGCGGAATTCGTCGATCACTCCCAGTACATAGGCCGTCCAGGAGGGCAGCACCGCTTCCTGGTACGTGTCGGCAGCTGTTTCCAGGATGGCGGAGGATGCTTCCCGGGAGAGCAACCGGATGCGTCCGTCCTCGCGGAGGGCGGCTGCCACGGCAATGCCCCGATCGATGGCGGCGCCGACGACCGTGCCGCCGTTGTAGTCTGTGTGATTGCCGATCACCTCGATGCGGCCGGGAGCATAGGCCCAGACGGGGGACGTCGCGTCGAATGCTGAAGCAAACAGCGAGCGGGCATCAGCGGCGGGAGTGGTGTTCATGATCGAAAAATCGTCATTTCCCAACACAATCCCTACGTCGTTGCAACAACCCCGGCGGGTCGGCAACGTAGATACGCGTCAGAAGCGGTTCGCCCGTATCATGTCCCTGCACGAAAGCGTTGCTCAGCCCGATCATGCTGTCCTACAAGACATTCCGAAATGAAGAAACCGACGAGTGGGTGGTATTCATCCACGGCGCCGGGGGCAGCTCTGCCGTGTGGTTCAAGCAGCTCAGGGACTTCCGCGAGCATTACAACATCCTTCTGGTGGATCTGCGTGGCCACGGGCGCTCCCGCACCTACCATGGAACCGGAGAGCGGTATACCCTGGCTTCCATCAGCCAGGATGTGCTCGATGTGCTGACGCACGAAGGCATTCCATCGGCGCACTTCGTGGGCGTATCGCTGGGCACGATCCTGATCCGGCAGATCGTGGACATGGCCCCCGATCGGGTGGATTCGGTGATCTACGCGGGCGCCGTGGCCGGATTCACGTGGTCGGCGCGATCCCTGATCAGCGTGGGGCAGACGCTGCGCTTCCTGATTCCTTTCCGGGCCCTGTACGCCACCTTTGCCTGGATCATCATGCCGGGTCCGAAGGCGGCCGAGGCCCGGCGCGTGTTCCGCCGGGAGGCCCGCCAGGTGGCTCCAGAAGAGTTCCGCCGCTGGCTCCAGCTCATCCCCGAAGTGCGCCGACGGCTTCAGCAGTGGTCTGCATCGGTCAACGAGTGCCGTACCCTGTACCTCATGGGCGGCAGGGACTTCATGTTCCTCCCGCCTGCACGCAGGATGGTGGAGCAATCACGGAACGCTTTCCTGCAGGTCATCGACGGCGTTGGGCACGTGTGCAACATCGAGCGCCCGGATCTCTTCAACCGGATGGCCATCGCGTTCCTGAGCGGTCAGCATCCGGAGCCCTCCCCGGCGCTTGTTTCGCCGGCCTGAGGATCGGGCCGTCCACGCTCATTTCTCCCGTGTGATCGTGTAGCGGACCAGGTCGGCCAGTGCCTGACGGGCGTCCGTTTCGGGCAGTCTGTCCAGCTCGGCCAGGGCCCGTTCCGCGTAGTCGTTCATCGTCTGGCGCGCATGGTCGATACCGCCCGCGTCCCGGACAAAGGCCGCCACCGTTTCCACGTCCGTGCGGGACTTCTTCTTCTGTCGAACGATGCGCATGATGCGTTTCCGGTCCGACGGGTCGGCTCCGGCCAGCGCGTGGATCAGGGGCAGGGTCATCTTCTTCTCCTGCAGATCGATCCCGAGGGGTTTGCCCACGTCCTTGACGCCGAAATCGAACAGGTCGTCCCGGATCTGGAAGGCCATGCCCAGCTGTTGCCCGAACTGGTTCATGGCCTGGCGGGTGGCCCCGTCGGCGCCCGCGCTGTGGGCACCGCAGGAAGTGCATGCCGAAATGAGGGATGCCGTCTTGTCGGAAATGATCGAGAAGTAGGTAGCCTCGTCGATATCCAGCTTGCGTGCTTTCTCGATCTGCAAGAGTTCGCCTTCGCTCATGCGCCGCACGGCGTCGGAGACGATGTGGAGGAGGTCGTATTCCTTGTTCTCCAGGGCCAGCAGCAGACCACGGCTCAGGAGGAAGTCGCCCAGCAGGACCGCCACCTTGTTCTTCCACAGGGCATTGATCGAGAACATGCCCCGGCGCCGGTCGGCCTCGTCCACGACATCATCGTGAACCAGCGTGGCAGTATGCAGCAATTCGACGAGGGCTGCAGCGCGGTACGTGGACTCGGTCACTCCGCCGCAGGCGCGCGCGGTCAGGAGTACCAGGACCGGTCGGAGCTGCTTTCCCTTCTGCCGCAGGAGGTATTGTACCACCTGGTCGAGAAGGAAAACCCGGTTCTTCATGGCCGAGCGGAAGTACGTCCGGAAGGACTCCAGCTCTCCCTCGATGGGGCGACGGATATCCTGGAGCGACAGGGAGGACGGCTGCACGGAAGGAATCGGGACGGTCAGGATGAATGGAATTGCACGGATGGGTGGACCGAGCACCGCCGTGTGTTACGGGTGCCGGTACCCTCGCGCCCCGGTCATCGGAACTGGTATTCGGTCCGACGCAGCAGGATGAGGAAGAAAGGTACGCCCAAAACGGCCGTGACGATACCCACCGGGAGTTGTTGGCCGGGCAGGAGCACCTGGGAGAGGGTATCGGCCAGTACGAGGAACAGGCCGCCGGCCAGGAAGGAACCCGGAAGCACCCAGCGGTGCCCGACGCCGAAGAGGCTGCGGACGGAATGGGGGACGATGAGGCCCACGAAGCCGATGGCTCCCGATATCGAAACGAGTACGCCGGTAACGAGCGCAGAAACCACGATGAGCGTCTTCTTCAGGATCTCCACGCGCACACCGAGGGAGCGGGCGGGCTCCTCACCGGTGAGCAGGGCGTCCAAGGGGTGGGAAAGCGCCATGAGGAGCCCGCCCCCGCCGAACGTGACCAGTGCCGCCAACGGCAGGTCTTCCCAGGTGGCCGCATGGAACGAACCCATGAGCCAGAACATGACCGCTCGGGTCCGGTTGGCGTCGGGCGCTGCAAACCAGACGAAGGAGGACACAGCCGACATCAGGGCGGCCAGCGCCACCCCTGCCAGGAGCAGTCGGGACACGGACAGCCGCCCGCCTCCGCGGGCCACGGCATAGACCACGGTTATCGAGAGCAACGCCCCCAGGAAAGCGCCCAGGGAGATATCGATGCGCGCGGCCAGGAAGGCTGGAAGCAGGCCCATGTAGAAGATGGAAGCGCCTGCCGAGGCCCCGCTGGAAATGCCAAGGACGTACGGTTCGGCCAACGGATTCCGGACCAGGGCCTGCATGGCCACGCCGATGATGGACAGACCGGCACCCACCAGGAATGCTGCCAGCGTTCGGGGCAGACGCAGGTTCAGGACGATCTGCGCCATGCGGTCCGTGGGGTCTTCAAGACCCCCCGTAAGCGCGCCCCACAATGTTTTCAGGGTGAATCCCAGGGGAATGTGGACCGATCCGAACGCCATGCCTACGGAAAGGACAACGGGGACCGCCGCCAACAGGGCCAACAGGCCGATATGTCCCTTGCGGATGCTCATGGGGAGTCCGGCGTCCGGAAGAGGTCAGGATGGGCCACACGGGCCATCTCCCAGGCGGCCTCCACATTGCGGGGACCCGGAGTCAGGATGAGCCCGGATGGAATAGGGTACACCCGACGCTGTCGGACGGCGTCGAGCGATGCCCAGGTCGGATGATGTTCAAGCAGCTGCTCGATGCGGAACCCCTCGGGGAAGGACCCCAGGATCACCTCCGGATTGCGCATCAGGACCCACTCGTCATCCAGGACCGGCGCCGGTGTGTCGAATTCCGTCATCAGCGGATCCAGCCCGGCCCATTCCATGAGGTCAAGAACGAAGCTGCCCCGGCCGAAAGACCATGAGGTCTCCTGGGAAACGAGGAAAATGGCCGTGGGTCGCTTTTCGAGCCCGGATGTCCGCTCCAACAGGCTTTTCTGGCGAACCGTGAGAGAATCCACGGTTTTTCGGGCAGCATCGGAGGTGCCGAGGAGGTCGCCGACCTGTTCGATGGATTGCAGTACGCCATCCCAGGTGCTGGATTCGAGGTAGAGGATCGGGATGTCGAGCGCATCGAACAGGTCGGCGTGCGCCGGGTCGTTGACCTGTTCAGAGGCCAGTACGAGATCCGGTTGCAGCGCCACCACCGCCTCGGTGTCGAGGGGGAGTGCCGAAAACCGGGGCAGGTCCGACCGTACCGGGACGTCGCCGTCGGCCGTCGAAACCCCGACCAATCGGTCGGCCGCGCCGGCCGCAAGGACGATTTCGGTGGCACCGGGTGCAATCGAAACCACGCGCGAGGGCAAGTTTTCCAAAAAAACCGTCCTTCCCAGGCCGTCCGTCATGTGGATGCCTGAGCCCTGGGGAGCCTGTTCGCGCATACATCCCGCCACCAGCAGGAGCGGCAAAACGAGGCAAAGTGCGGAACGGCTCATGGGAGGGCCCCGGTTTCCCGGGATTGGGGGCTTCGTACTGGCAGGATCCGGCTGGATCGGGGG
>JAQCDI010000046.1 GCA_027620595.1 Bacteroidota bacterium
GCACAAGCGGGCGATCCACAGGATCGCCCCTGCCTGCTAATCTTTTAACACCCTACGCCTTCAACCCCTTCCGGTTACAATCCAGCGGACTGCCGATTCAATTTTCTGACAGCGTTGTCCACACCGTATCCCAATCCTTGGACTGTATCCGGTAGGCAGCTTGCCAGGACAGGTCCACGTCGAAGAAGTGCCACAAGCGGATGCGCGCGCCGATGCCTCCCGACACCGTGGAATAGCGGTTCGCCCATTCCCTGGCGTCAGCAATCGTTTCAGCGCCCAGGCGGACGTAGACGGCCCTCAGATAGAACGGAACAGTCAACATGCCCCGATCCGGAAACCATACGGGCTGCATGATCCGAAGACCCGTGCGGAGCCACGAGTCGTCGCCCACCGGCGCGTCCTCGTACCCGATGGGTTTGATGTAGCGGAGTCCGAACACGCCGGGTATGTTCTGGTAGAGATGTCCGATATCCCACCGGAGGGACGTGTTGCTCCCACGGAGCCACGGCAGGTATACATTGAGCAGCGCAACACTCCCCTTGCGCTTCTCCCCCACGTCCCGGTTCAACTCGACGTCTGAAAACCACGACAGCGCTTGTCCCGACGTTGGCCAGAGATCCCGCGGATTGCGCAGCAAACGTCGCCCGATGTATACGGAAGGTGCCAGGGCCATGCGGGAGCGACGGGACTGGATGACTTCCAGATCATCGTCCAGGTATCGTTCCGATCGATGACTGAGCGCCACCGAGGTCACGACGCTGCTGCGGTATTCGTTGTCCTCCAGGGTCCAGGGCAGCGTCCCCGTCAGGGACCAGCTGGTCCGGTCCCTTATCACCTGTCGTATCCCGCTCTGGCCTCGGATGACGGCATCGACCAAGGTTGGCCGACGTGCGACCCGGGCGCCCGGCACGACAGCCCATCGACCGGTCTGCACCCCGAATTCGCCCCAGAGCCGGTTTCGCTGGATGATGCCCTCCCCATACCACGCATTCCGCTGCAATGGATCCGTCCCTTGCATGGCCATACCGAATCCCACGCCAAGGTGAGCATCCTGGGCCCCGCCATCGCTCGACTGGGCATAGAGCGTGGGATAGATCATTCGCGGAGAGAGATCAAGCCACGACCGATAGGGCTTTGCCGCGGCAAACACACTGTCCCGGACAGCCAGGTCCAGGATGGCGTCCTGCTCTGTCTGCCAGGAGGTGTTCCAGGTGGCATTGGCCTCATCCCGATTCAGCGCCGGGATGCCCGGATCCGACAGACTTCGCTGCACCAGATCGAATTGTTCGCCACGGTACTCCACGTAGATCAATCGGCTTCCAGCAGGGTCGACGTGGCCCTCCATGGCACCGTAGAGAGCATTGGTGACCTGTCGGATGGACTCATCCCTAGCGTCAAGCACATACACGTTCAGGATGCCCGTACGGTCGGAAGTAAACGAGAAGAAGCGGCCGTCTGCGCTCCAGGCGCCGTCATAAACGGTGGCATTCCGGAATCCGATCCACGGCGAAAACTGCCAAAGGTCGGCAAAAGTATCCACCAGGAATACCGCCTGGTGTGGGCCAATCTTGGCCACAACGGCCAGGGAATCCGATCCGGGCCTGGGTGCAAGGGAAACCAGGTCAATGGATTGCCGATCCAGGACAGCGGTTCGCCCCCCGGAACCATCCAATACGACGAGTCGACTGTACTGGCCATCCATTTCGATTGCAGCGATGCGTCCGTCCCTGAGCGCCACGGGCTGCACCGTGTGTTCCGACCCATGGATGAGGGATTCCTTGCCCGTTGAAAGATCGAGACGATATCCGCGCGACACCTTGATGCGCGCCGAGAACGGATGCTCCTCGAGCCGGGAATACAGGATGCTGGTGCCGTCCTGCGTCAGGTGGAAGGCGGCATCCTGGGATACCTCGTTCGTGCTGATACGGTGGAGTCTCCCCTGCGGGGCGACCCTCTGAAAACCGCGCGGCAGATCATACCCTAGCGCGTAGGTCAGCACCTCGTCCTGATTCAGCCAATACGGCCGGCGATGCGTTTGGCCTTTCCGGGACGCACGGACCTCGAACGGAGAAAGAGTGCCAATGGATCGTCGAAGGGAATCTTCCCGCGCCGTAAACCAGGTCCGGAACTCCTGTTCCACCCGGCTCGGCGAGCGATCCAGCGCCAGCCAGAGATTCGATCCGAATCCGGAGAACGGCAGGTGCTGCTGCCACGTGAGCGATGCCACCAGGGCATCCTGTCCATAGCGCTCCATCCAGAATTCCGCGAACAGGGCACCACCCTTGTAGAATCGGTCGAATGGCCGTGTGAAAGACGGCTCCTCCAGCGCCTGAGACAGGCTCCATCGTTCGTCCATCATGCCGGCGCGGGCCTGCATGAGGAAAAACGGGTGGTTCAATCGTCCGGCATCCTCACTCAGGCGGCTTTCCCGATGCACGGCCAGTCCTTCCACAAAACCGGACGGCTGGAACAGCCCCAGGGCCCTGGCAAAATCGGGGGCGAACCGCCCGACCACGCCCGTAAAGCTCCAGCGGACCTGGAATTCGGCTTGTGCCGCGTGCACCAGTTCATGGGCGGTGACCACTTCGACCCAGGAGCGATGCCGTCTGGACAGCTCCCGACCCCGGAGGGAAACGGCTTCGATCTCCGTTTTGTACGGAAAAGGGGTAACGTACCCGTTGCCGGAATCTGATTGATCGGTCAGGATGGCGGTGAGCGGGAAATCCCTTTCGATCCCCAGGAAGGCGTTGGTCCCGGGCTTTGTCCGGCGCAGGACATCCAGCGTCTCGCGGGCCTGGCGTTCCCGTGTCGCAGGATAGATGAGGCGATGGGATCCATCCCGAACGACAAGCCACTGCTGGCCGGAAGGCCGGTAGATCACGTCATAGAGGGACACGACCTGGGCTGCGGCGGGAGCAGCGAGCCCCAGCAGCCATCCGGCAATCGCCAGCAGAACGAACGAGCGCATGAGGTAGACGGGATGGTAACGGTTCTGGATGCGCGCCAAGATACGCGACCGCTCCCAATCCGGACCCGCCCTGGGGGATTACTCCCCTTGGCCAAGCGAGTAGCCGCGCTCTCCGTCGAACGTGTAGAGATGCTCGGTCTTGATGACGTCGAATCCGCCCTGCTCCATGGCTGAGAGCAGCTGAAGGATATCGGCAAAAACGATGTCCCTGCCCGACGCAGGCAGGAATCGACAACGCCAGTGATCGGTCCAGAACGTTTCGGGCAGACCGTCCGGGTATACCTTCACGCCGCGGTTGGTGATCATCTTGAGTTTCCAGCCCTCGAGGGTCGCAGCCTCCAACGCCGTGCCCAACCGGTCCGGGTTCCGGTCGCCATCGGCCCAATCCAGGAATACGTCCACCCCTTGCAGTTCCTTCCTGGGCGACCTATTGCGAACTGGCGGGACGTGAATCTCCGCATTTCCGTAGCTGACGGGCTTGAGCGAGGTCGGCCGTTGTCCGAGTCGTTCGATGATGGCATCCGTGAACAGTTTCGTGCCGACTTCCCGCTCGCTCAGTCCGCTCCGGAACACATCGGCGGTGTGGATACCGGACTCCAGAGTGCACAACCATGCGTTGGTGATCTTTTCCGCTATGTCCGCCTTGCCCAGATGAACCAGCATCTGTACCGCTCCCATGAGCAGCCCTGACGGGTTCGCAACGTCTTTTCCGGCAATGTCGGGCGCCGATCCGTGCACGGCTTCGAACATGGAGACCGTCGTTCCGATGTTGGCCGATCCGGCCAAGCCCACGGAGCCCGCTACCTGCGCGGCAATGTCCGAAATGATGTCCCCGTAAAGGTTCAGAGTCACGATCACATCGAACGTCTCGGGCATGGCGGCCACGCGGGCAGCCCCGATGTCGATGATGTGGTGCTCACTCTGGATATCCGGATACTCCTTGGCCACCTCGTCGAAGACCTTGTGGAACAGGCCATCGGTGTGCTTCATGATGTTGTCTTTCGACATGCACGTGACCTTCCTGCGACCATGTGCGGTGGCATATTCGAAAGCATAGCGGATGATGCGCTCACTTCCAGGACGCGTGATCAGCTTCAGGACCTGTGTGACCTCGGCGGTCTGCTGGTGCTCGATCCCGGCGTACAGGTCTTCCTCGTTCTCCCGGACGATGACGAGGTCCATCCCGGAGTGCGGGCTGGCCACATAGGGCGCATAGGACTTGGTCGGCCGCACGTTGGCGTAGAGCCCAAGCGACTTGCGGATGGTGACGTTCAGACTTTTGTAACCACCGCCCTGGGGCGTCGTGATCGGCGCCTTCAGGAAGGCCTTGTTGCGACGGATGGTGTCCCAGGCTTCGGTCGGAATGCCCGAGGTATGTCCGCTCAGGTATGCTTTTTCGCCGATCTCCACCACCTGGTAGTCGAGCGGAGCACCAGCCGCCTGGAGGATCCGGATGACGGATTCCATGATCTCGGGTCCGATACCGTCCCCATAGGCCACTGTTACCGGGATCGTTCCCGACGAGGTCGATTGCGACGTCATGATGCGAGCGAAGGCTTGTTTCCTGGGTGAAGGGCGACGGTTCAATGGGGCGTCCGCAGGTGCTGTTCCACAGGTTTCGTGAAACCCCCGTCCGGATTTCTTCTCATTGGCTGTGCTACCTTTTACGGACCGTCCCCGAACCCCAATTCCGATGATGCGCCTTTTTCTGCCGATTCTCGTTCTCTTGCTGCTGCTCCCGGGATGTGAAGCCGAACAGGTGGAAACCGAAGCCGATCTGATCAGCGGACGTTTCCGACTTTCGATGGTCAACAATGAGCCGCTGCCTGCAACCGTGTCTGCCGGCGCCGGCAATTCCATCGTGGTCACGGATGGCACCCTGATCCTGGACACCATTCGGGATTTTGAAGTGTCCTACTTCTACACCGTTTCAGGACAGCGCCAGCAAGATCTGTTCACCGGAAAGTGGAGCGTCTCGGAGGGAAGACTGACCCTGCGGAACGAAAACCCCCTCTTTGTGTTTCCGGACAATGAGGCCTCCTGTATTCGAGTTATGGGGGGCCTCAAGGCGTACCCTTCCACTTGACCTTTGAACGCTGAGCTCCGCCGGTTTGTGGGCCCCTCCATCGGCAGCCCTCCTCAGCGCGACAGTCCTTTCTCCTTGTCCGGTCGGGTGTTGTAGGCTGCGGTACCTCCCGGCGGAATGGAGATCCATTCCCACTCCTCCTTACGGGCCGTGCGACCCAGCAGAACAATCTGCCCCGCGTGGTAGGACACATGACCCAGAGCCCTCAGGAGGGCTTCCTGAACGGAGAATGGGACGCCGCGGATCGACACTTTCCGCTCCAGATCCCCCGGCCCGAGCGTCTGGAGGGTGGATTCGAGCAATGTCCACGCTTCTTCCCACAATCCCAGAGCTGCATTCACGGTAATAAAACGCCGTTCGAACTCGCCTTCCCGATTCCTCCAGGGTTTCTCCCCGTCGGAGTGCAGGAAGTCCGTGAACCGGGAAAGCAGATTGCCGTGCAGATGCCGGATCAGCATTCCAATGGAGTTGCCCCCTTCCACGGGGAGCCGATTCATCATCGCATCATCCATCTGCCCCAATACCCGCCGGATTACGGCGTCCTGGCGGCGGAATTCCTGCAGGCACGATTCAAGCATTGCTTTACCCCGGGCGGTCTTACCCCATGCAGATCATGCGGATCATGACCTGATTCGTGGGCTTGTGGTGATACCGGTTGGTCTCCCGGAATCCATATCGTTCGTAGAACTGGAATCCGATGGTGTTGGCGGCAAACACCTCGACCAACAAGGGTTCATGATGCAGCGAGGCCCAATCCATCAAGGATCGCCCGACTCCTTTCCCCTGTACTGTCGGATCCACGAAAATGCCGCCTATTTCATTGCCGATCAGGGTCACGAATCCGATGACCCGCGCATTTTCCTCGAACACCCATGTCTCGGCCGTCGGCAACCAGACCTCCCGGATCTGCTGCCTCGTTTTGGCCATGAAATCCTCCGACAGGAACGGCGTGGCTATCCGACTGGACGCCTCCCAGATCGCAACGATGCGTTCCTGGTCGTGCGGTTCGTAGGATCGAATGGGATGGTTCATGGAGCAATGCAGGGTTCTGGCTGCCTGCAAGATCGGAAAAGCACGGAAAAGCACAACACGCCGCGTCCGATCAGTCCGGATTCCGGCTGTTGGCCACTGTTCCCGTCATCAACCATTGGCCGGCCCGCTTTTCGTAGAGCTCGATCCAGGAATAGACGACGGAAAAGTCCTCGATGGCACCATCTTGGCGGGCCGCCCATCCCTGGACCTCCACTTCCGCAAGCACCCATCCAAGCGAACCGTCGGCGGAAACGTGCACCCTCGGCGGCGCCAGATCCCGATACACATCGAAGGTGGTCCGGGCCAGGTAGGTTTCACGCCCCGGCTGCCGTTCGCTCCGGCTGAGCCACCGCACGACACCATTGTTCGAGGCAAACACGGTATCGGCCTCAACCGCCATCCACGCTGCTACGTCTCCATCCCGATGCGCTTGCAATACGGTTGCGTGCAGCCGGTTCAGCGTTTCATGGTCCGCGGATTGGCCCCAGACCGGCACAACCAGCCACAATAGTGTCCATCCCAGGGCCAGAAGTCGTTTCCTCATCTGTCGATGCGCTCTTCGAGTTGATTTGGGCGCGGGTTCAGGCCTGCTCGATGACGCTCTACGCGTGCCAGGATCTGGGTCACGATATCGGGATGTCGCTCCGCCACATTGAATCGCTCTTCCGGGTCCAGGTCCAGATCGTAGAGCGCTGGTGGGTCGTGCTCGGTGCGTTCGGAATCTGCGCGATAGGCCCACTCCGTGACGAAATGAGCTTTCCACTTGCCCATGCGGGCAGCGTAGAGCGTGGCACCACGGTAGTAATAATATTCGTTGCGAATTTCAGCCTCCGTATCTCCTTCGAGAATCGGCCGGAGGCTGGCTCCGTCCAGCGTGACGCTGTCCGGAAGGCTACCTTTGGTGAAGTCCAACATGGTGGGCAGCAGATCCATGGTGCTTGTAACCGATGGGCTTACGCTTCCCGGTGCAATCGTACCCGGCCACCAAGCAATGCCGGGCACCCGCATGCCGCCTTCCCATGTCATGCCCTTGCCGCCGTGCAGCAATCCAGATGATCCGCCCTGTTCGCCATAGACCAGCCAGGGGCCATTGTCACTGGTGAACACGACCATGGTGTTGCCCTCCAGCCCTTCCTCTTTCAGGGCATCGAGGATCATCCCTACCGTGAAGTCCATCTCTTCCACGGCGTCCCCGTAGAGGCCCCGGCGACTCGATCCCTCGAACTCCTCGGACCGGAACAGCGGCACGTGCACCATGCTGTGTGCCAGGTAGATGAAGAAGGGATCCTCCTTGTGCTGCCGCAAGAAAGCGATGGCTTCTTCGGTGTAGCGACGCGTGAGCGTTTCCTGGCGCGCAGGCCGTTCGATGACTTCCTCGTTACGAAGCAGCGTCAGATCCCAATACTCGCTCTTCGGATCGGAAAACTGCTCGCGCGCCGGCAGGGACGGCACCCGATCCATGTCGTTCGAATACGGCAATCCGAAGAAGTAATCGAATCCGTGCCGGCGCGCAGTGTATTCCGGCATGTGCCCCAAATGCCACTTCCCGATGGCCGCCGTGGCGTATCCCTGCTCCTTCAGCACTTCGGCCAGCGTGATTTCCTCGGGAGGCAGGCCCCTTCGTGAGTCCGGAAAAAGGACGCGCCGGTTGTCTGACGCCATCCCACTTCTGATCGGAAGCCTTCCCGTGAGAAGCCCGGCCCGCGAAGGCGTACAGACTGAGGCAGCCGTGTAGAACTGGGTGAACTTGAGCCCTTCCTGGGCCATGCGGTCCAGCCGGGGCGTCATGATGGTCGGATGGCCGTACACCCCCAGGTCTCCGTAGCCAAGGTCGTCGGCAAAGATCACGATCAGGTTCGGGGGGCGAACCGCATCCCCACCCGTCGAGCAACCGGCCAGGACCAGCGCCAATCCGATGAGCCAGAATCTCCTCATGGCACCTGAGGTCTGGAGAAGACGGCGCCATGCGGAAGGCCTGGACCGGCTGCGCCGTGCGGCCAATCCGTCCGCTCAAAAGAAACGCCCAACTGATCCGAACCCGACTCCCGGAACGTCTCGTCCCACGCCAGAGCGCCCGTGGCCGGATCGATCCTGAAGATCATGACCCGGTACTTCTCGGGTCCCGTTGCGTTGGTCAAGACGACACGGTTGCCCCCCGGATCGCCCGAAATCCAGTGCGGCCACCACGAAGGATCCCCCTTCAGCGAGCCCACCACCTGTGGATTGTGCGGATCGGTCAGGTCGATGGAAAGGATCTCCGACCCGCCCGACCAGGGATGGGTCTGGATCCAATAGTTGCCCACGACAAAGGGAATGCCACAATCGTCCGTATCCCATGTCTCCCATGGCAATACACTGATGCGCTCGGCCCATGGTTCATCCGTATCCAGATCATTCAGCAGGTAGAGCGCACACGTGAACGTACCCATCACAGCCGTCTTGCCATCGGCCAGCAGGCGCACCTCCGACGGTTCGTAGCGGTAGTCCCCTTCGGGGCCGGGCGGCAACAGCGCCGTTGCAATCGGCTGCAGGTCTGGAAGCGTCCAGGTCTGGAACGAACGACCCGTGTAGGCCGCGTTCATGTCCGACGAGGTGCTGACGGCAATCCCCAACTCCGGGATCGGCTTGACGCTGTAGGCCCGAAGATCCGGGTCCAACGGCGTTTCGGCATCGGCTGCCCGGACCAAGTTGCCCGAGGGATCCAACTCCAGGATGCCGCCCCCGCGCAGATTTCCTTCGCCTTTGGTCTGGAAACTGGCCAGCACGTTGCCGTTGGGCAACCGCTCGAACGTGTGCGGATAGGTGTAGTCCCCATGATTCCGGAAGTGTGACGCCACCTTGGGAGTCATCGGATCCGACAAGTCGATCACGAACGAATCACCGGACATGAACGAGTTGACGAACAGGCTGTCTCCCTCGGGCATGACGTGTTCGGAATGGTGGGCCATGCCCCTCACGCCCACGGCAACGCTGGAGAGGACCTGCGTGTAGGTAGGAGAGGTCGGATCCACGTCTATGACGGCCAGGAAGTCGCTGTCCCCCTCCTGTTCGGCGCCGGTCCAGACGTAGAGGAAATCACTGGAGGTGTCGGTTTCAGGCGTCGTGCACCCCAGTGCAGCGAGAAAAGCCACGACGGTGAAAGCGCGTTTCAACATGGGTCAGCCTTCGTTATTTACACCATTCCCGGCCAGCTTCAGTCCCAGCCAGGCCATGGGCAGATAGGCGAAAACGAGGTCCACGACGATGAACGTCACTGAGCCTCCGATCATCCAGGCGGCCGTGATGCCACCCAGCAGGAAGAACGCACCGATGGCCATGGCAAACCGGGCGTGATGGCTTACCGCCACCTTGACCGCCAGGAACGCGCCGACGAGCGTGCCCAGGTCGTGGGCCAGGAACGGCGGGACGAAGTTCCAGAACGTGAACAGGTGCATGCTTTCCTTCAGACTTTCCATCGTGGAAACATCCGCGCCCTCGGGAAGCGGAATGATGGAAGGGCCGAGGTTTACGATGGCAGAATTGACGATGCCACCCAGGATTACGCCGGAGAGGACGGCCAGGGTATTGCGGAGCGCGGGATGCATGTCGGAGGGCGGATTGGTTCAAACGGGTTGCCCCAATGGTACTTCATTACTCCATGAAGCGCCACGATGTGCGATGATCCCGCGTCAAAGGCTGATTCGTGAGCCGCGCGCGGACCATCTCCACCGGCATGCGCCCTCCCTGCATCACCGCATCGTGGAATTCGCGGGCCGACATCTGACCCGAGGTCACCAACTCCTTGTAGAGCTCCCTGAACTGTATGCCCCCCATCATATAGGCCACCTGGGCTTCCGCGTTGGCGCGTTCGTGCCCAACCCGGTCCACCAGGAATTCCACGGCCTCCTGCGGCGTCATGCGCTCGAGGTGGAACGAGAGCGAAAAGATGATCCGCGCGGCCCGGTGCATGCGCCAGAACAACATCCCGATACGGTCCTCCGGGCCGCGCGGGAAATCGGCATCCCAGAGCACCATTTCCCAATACAGGGCCCATCCTTCTCCCCAGAAGGGCGTGTTGAACATCCCGCGGTGCTCATTGAATCGACTGGTCATGAATCCCTGCAGGTGATGCCCGGGGATCAGCTCGTGATGCACGGTGGCGCGATTGAAATGCGGGTTGTTCCCCCGCATGCTCATGAGCTTCTCGTCATGGGTCATCTCGTTGGTCGGATACGAAATCCAGATGGTCTCCCCGCCCAGGAAAAATGGCGCCACGCGCTGCCTTTCGGGCGACATCATGGTCATGCGCCAGACTTCGGAGGCCATGGGCGGCAACGTGATCCAGTCGTGCTCATTGATGAAATCGATGGATTGGCGCTCCAGATCGACCACGACGCCTGGTTTCTCTCCGGGATCGACCGCCATGTTCTTGACGGCCTCCTGGGCTGCTTTCCAGTCGTCTCCGTAGCCCATTTCCCGGGAGGCTTCCTTGAGCGCCTCTTCCATCCAGGCAAATTCCGCCTCGGCGATGGCAATCAGTTCGTCCGCCGTGTAGGGGATCATCTCGTGTTGCAGGTGGGCTTTCAACCCCTCCTCTCCGATAGGATTGCCCACTACAGGGCCATTTTCCAGATCGCCCACCCAGACCTGCTCGATCGCCGTCGCATGGGCTTTCAAGTCCTCCTGCAGACGAGCATAAGGCTGCGGCACCCACCAGGTGAACAGCGGATCATACCCGTTGAAATACTCAAACCAGCCGCCCAGCGTTCTGCTAACGGTTCGCACGTAATCCGCTGCACGAATGGCCGTGACCGTGGAGACTCCGGCGGGCCTGTCTCCCCGCTTGAATGCTGCGGAGAGGAATTCGATCTCCTTTGCCGTGTCGTTGAGCTGGTCGGCGGTGGCGCGCGCGTCCACCGGCAAACGATCCCTTCGGGCTTCCTGTAGCTGCTCCAATCGCCGGATGAAAGGGATGAGTGGCCGCATGGCGATCACGGATTCCGCATCCTGGCGCAGCATCTCCATCTCGAACTCGATCCGGTTGCGGAGCAGGATGTAGTCCACCTGCCCCTCGTGGTTCAACTCGTCAAAATCGAGCGCTTCCAGGGCCTGCATCCACTCTGCATAGAATGCCTGCATCCGGTCGATCGTAACGGGCGACAACGGCACATCATACCGACGCAGCAACGCCTCCCGGTCCTCTCGGTAACGCGTGATGACCACCTGCAGATCGCTTTGCGACCGACCGAAATCGACAAGTGCGGCCAGATAGGGTGTTTCGTCC
>JAQCDI010000047.1 GCA_027620595.1 Bacteroidota bacterium
GAATTCGCCTGATAGCCCATGCTTTGCTGCTGGCGGCCACCCTGATGGCCGCCCTCCCGATGATGGAAGCCATCCGGGAGTGGTGGGCCTTCCGCGAATTCGAAGCGGGCCTCATGACGCTGCAGCGTCCTTCGGCCCGTGGATCGGACTGGGTGGTCTGGGAAGACCTTGACGGCTCCATTACCGCCACCTATGTCTTCCCCGGCGGCCCAGGAGACCGTGGGGGCATCCAGGCGGGCGACGAATTCTACGCCCTGGAATTCCAGCAGTATTTCAATGCTGAAGACCTCGGCAATGCCATTGCAGGGATTCCCCCTGGCCAGACGCGCAGCCTGATCCTGGTGCGGGGCGGCAAGCCGATCGACGTGACGGTGACCTACGCCCGCCACCCGACCTTCCTCTATCCCCGATCCATGGGGATCTGGCAGTTTGCCTTGTGGGCCTTCACGATTGGCGCCTTCTTCCACATCCTGGGGTTGATCATTGCCACGCCGCTGGCCCGGCACAATCCCCGTTCCCGGGCCGACTTGATGATGATCGGCATCTCGGCGCTGTGGATCATCGGCAACATGCTGCGGCTCGTTCTGGTCGAGCTCTTCGGCCCGCCGAGGGCCGGATCTGTCTATGACCACGTCTTCCAGGGACTGACCATCCTCGGCTTGGTGGGCTGGATCGGGTTTCCCGCCATGCTGATGGAGACCCTTGTCCGCGACGCCCGGCTCTTCAAGTTCAAGGGTGGCGCCGCCTACCGCGTCATCCATGTCATCCCGGCCGTGCTGATGGCGGGCGTGCTTACGGCCGCCGTGAATGGTCACATAGGGCCTTTCACGTTGGAGAAGCTGCTGGTGCCCATCCTTTTCTACGCCTCCTGCTTCATCGGGGCCGCCGCCCTGGTATCCTTTGTCATGGGCCTGTCCCGGTGGAGTGACTCGTCCGCGGCCGATCTGGAATGGGGCACGTGGGAAAGCCTGTCCATCCTGTTGTTCGCCCTGTTGGCGGGCCTCGCCGTTCGGGACATCATCCCGGTGTTCACCTCCATGAGCGCCTCGTTTGCCGCATGGACCATCGTTTCGGCACAGCTCCTGGCCGCCGTACCGATCACGCTCTACACGGTGGGAACCCTGCGCTATGGCAAGGTGGACGAGGTCCTGAACCGGGCCATCATGTACGTGCTGGTCCTGGGACTCATCTTCTTTGCTTTCGTGGGCGGCCTTACCCTGCTGCGCACCTTCCTGGATGCGGCCGGATCCTCCCGGATCGTCCTGGAGGGCTTGTACGTCGTCCTGCTGTTGGTCCTTTTCGAGAGGATCTCCCGTCGATTGCGCACCATGTCCACCACGATTTTTGCCACGGAACGCCAGCGGGGGCGCCAGATCATCAACCGTTTCCAGGAAACCGCAACCGAAGTCCTGGACATCGATGCGCTGGCCCAGCAGGCCATCGATGTGGCCGGAAGGGTCTTCGATGCCCGCAGTTCCATCATCTTCCTCCGCTCTCCTGCCGATGGATCCTGGATCGTGAAACGGCACCGGCCCGAGCCCCCGTACCTGACCGAGCAGGTGTTCGAATCCATCTGGTCCCACTTCGAATACGAACCGACCATCTGGTCCCGACGACCGGAGCTGAACGAACACCCGATTTCGGAGGTGCATGAGGCGGAATTGCGCCGGTATCACGCCGCGCTGGCCGTTCCCATCCGGGGCGAAGGGCGGGCCGTAGGGGTCATGATCCTCAGTCACAAAGCGCGTCGGGGTGCCGTATACAACCTGGACGATCTGGATCAGCTGCGGAGCCTGGCCGGCAACCTGGCCCTGGCCGTGGATCGCCTGGTCCTGGTGGAGCGGGAGAAATTCCTGGCCGCCGAAAGCTCGGAAGCCCACCTCGTGGCCCTGCGGTCCCAGATCAATCCGCATTTCCTCTTCAATGCCCTGAACACGCTCCTGGCCCTCATCGGAGAAAAGCCCGGGGAGGCCGAAGCGGTGGTAGAACACCTGGCAGCCATCTTCCGGCACACGCTTCAAGCCGGAAGTCGGCCCTTCGTGTCGCTGGAAGAGGAATTGACCCTGGTGGAGCGGTATCTGGCCATCGAAAAGGCCCGCTTCGGGGAGCGCCTGCACGTGCAGTTCGACATGGATGATACCCATCGGAGCCATCCGATTCCGGCATTCGTCGTGCAGACCCTGGTGGAGAACGCCATCAAGCACGGACTGGAACGCTCCCGGCGTGCCTGCAACCTGACCATCTCGGTCACATCGGCGCCCCAGGATTCGGCCCGCATCTCGGTGCAGGATACGGGCGTAGGCATTCCGCACCTGTTTGCCCTTTCGGGTACCTCTACCGAGCGGCAGCCCTTCTTCGGCATTGGCCTGACCAACGTCTATGAACGCTTGCAGCAGCTCTACGGCCGGGAGGACCTGCTGGGGTTCTCGAGCGATCCTGAAACGGGTACCAGGACCATACTGATCATTCCTCCCCGGCGCTTTGAAACCGCCTGACGTATTACCAATCATTCCCCATTCGCTATGGCACGCATCCTGCTCGTTGACGACGAAGCTCCTGCCCGCAAACGGCTGAAGAAACTGCTTTCGGATGAGTCCCTTGCTTCCCTTGTTTCCGGCGTTGAAACCGCTGCGGATGGGGTCGAGGCGCTGGAGAAGCTGGCCCAGGAGCCGTTCGACGCACTCTTCCTGGACATCCAGATGCCAGGACTGGACGGATTCGAGGTCCTTGAACGGATCGGCCCGGCACGCCGACCGGTCGTGGTGTTCACTACAGCTTTTGACGAGTATGCCATCCGGGCCTTCGATGCCAATGCCATCGACTACCTGCTCAAACCCGTTCCAGCCGACCGGCTGAAGGAAGCCCTGGAACGTGTGCATCGCAGCAAGGGGCGGTCGGATGAGAACGAGGACCGACTGGCCAAGCTGCTGGAATGGATGGATTCGAAGGCCCTGGCCGGAGCCGACGTGCCGGCCGCCAACGGGGAATGGTTGGAGCAGCTGTCCATTCCCTACCGGGACCGGATCCTGATCATCCCCATCTCCCAGGTGATATCCGTCGAGATCGCCGAGGGTATCACCCGGGTCTATATCCTCGAGGAGGACCCGGCTGCGCCCAGGCCGCGCCTGCGCCAGCACATCGTGAACTATACGCTGGACCAGCTGGGCGGCATGCTCAATCCGGATGACTTCATGCGCGTGCATCGCTCGGCCATTGTCCAATTCAGCCATATTCGCGAATTGGTACCCTGGTTCAGCGGCCGCTACAAGCTGGCGCTTACCGGCGGCCACGAAGTTATTGCCAGCCGCGAGCGCTCCAAGGTGGTCAAGGACCGACTGCGTATCTGATCGATGGCGCAGCGATTCTGATGGATGACGCTGCAGAACTTGCCTGCGGCGCTTCCTTGCCGATCAATGCAGCACCACCAGGGGTCTGCTCAGGTGCTGTGTTCCTACGCGCACGCTGATCTGGTAGACGCCTGGGGCAACCCGCTGTCCGCTCTGCGCCCGCAAATCCCATGGAATCTCGAGCCCGCCTGCCGACCGGCCTGATGATGCACCCAGGGGTTGCGCCACGACCCGACCAAGCATGTCTACCACGCGGACGTCCACCTCTGCTGCACGGCGAAGCTGCAGTCGGATGCGGGCGACGTCTTGGGCCGGGTTGGGATACACCGACCATTCCACCAACGCCGGATCCACCGGCCGCGGATCCACGCCGGTGCTCTGGATGCCTACCGAGACCAGGTTGGTCTCGTTGCTTTCTATGGAATTGGGCGTAAGACCCGTCACGACATAGTGGTAGGTGCTACCCAGCTCCAGCGCCTCCCGATCGGTCCATTCCGGCTCCCAGGAAATGTGCAGCAGATTGGCAACGTCGTTGGTGATGGCCCGTGGATCCGGGGGCGAACCGTCGTCCGGCGCGCGGTAGATGGCAAACCGGTTGGCGAGAGTGAACCCTGTGAGGGGAGGATCCCACCGCAGGAATCGCCCATCGGAGGTTTCTGACACGGTCAGGCTTTCCGGTGCATCAGGCGGCCAGGTGTCCCGATAGGTCATGTACGGCGTGATGGCCTTGTACCGATAGAAATCCGATTGCAGCCGAGCGGTCAACCCCTGGTTGGTGGCCGGCCCGAGATTGCGGGCACGGAAGAACAGGTTGCCATCGATGCCTTGTGTGGTTCGCCCGAAACTGATCTGCGCCGGAATCTCTTCCGGGAAATACAGGGTGCCGGTGGCCGTGGACGGATCTACTCGATAGACGGCAATCCCGGGATAGATGTGGGTCCCCTGCGCCTGCTCCACCCACCAATCAGCCAGCAGACCGAAGTCCTGCCCCGATCCGAACGCCCAATAGAGTTGGGGCGCCAGGTAGTCCACGGTTTCCTCTGCCATCCAGGTCAAAGGATCTGCATAGAGCACGTTGTAGGCATCCAGCCCGACGATACCCTGCGGAACGCCATTCGTCCAGATGCCGAACGGACTGACCCCGAAACGTACGCCCGGATCCACCGCCCGGATGGTGGTGGACACTTCGTCCATGAATTGGTTGATGTTGTCCCGCCGCCAGTCCTCGATGGAAGCCTGGGTGGTCCGGTATGTGTTGAACGTCTCCTCGTCCTCGAGACCGATGCTGTAGGACGGGTAGGGATAGAAATAATCGTCGAAATGGATGCCGTCGACCCTGTAGCGGGACACGATGTCGGCAATGACCGCGGTGATCCAGGAGCGCGCCTCCGGAATTCCGGGATTGATGATCGTGACGGTGCTGCCCTTGAGATCGTCGTCCGTCCCTTTGTAGGTCACATCCAGGATCCACTCCGGATGTTCGCTGACCAGGTGCGAAGAAGCCAGGCCCGCCCTTCCCACGGCCGAAACAGCCCGGAACGGATTGATCCAGGCATGCAGTTCCATGCCCCGCTCGTGCGCCAGGCGGATGGCTTCGGCCAGTGGGTCATAGAACGGGTTGGGCGCCCGGCCTTGCGTACCTGTCAGGAACCGGGACCAAGGCTCGAATGGCGAGGCGTACATCGCGTCGGCTTCCGAACGGACCTGGAAGAAAACGGCATTGATGCCGGTATCGGCCAACCCGTCGAACAACGTTGTCATATCGGCCAGTTGAGCCGAAGGGGGCGCGAACCGAGAGAGCGGCCAGTCCGGGTTGTAAACCGTTGTGACCCAAGCCCCGCGCATCTCGTACTTCGGCTGGCGGGCCTGGACGGCGTTGCTGAAGACGGGGAAACCGGCCGCAACAAGCAGGACCACCATTCTGAAAACGATTTCAGGCAGAAAACCGGATGTCTTTCGTGCAGATGGAGTTAGGATCACAGGTCGCATTTTCAGGATTTAGGTTGACTGGCAATCCGTAATTTAATAAACTGCTTTTTCAACCGTTCGGCAGTCGGCCGCCGTCATTTCTTCTGACGCACCCAATATCCGACCCCCTCGATCAAATCTCATCCTATCTGGAGGCCCTATGCGCAGAGTTACGAGTCTTTTGATGATCGCCGCTTTCGCGTTTGTCGGAAGCGCTTTCGCCCAAAGCACCGATTATTCGTTCATCGTTGATCGCTCACCCGATCCCCAGGCCGCTTACCCGTCCAACCATTCAGGTGTGCGCACGGTGGCCGGACCCTATGACCTTGACGGGGATGGCAAGAAAGAAGTCCTCGTTTCCGACTACACGGGAGGCAGCCGTGTGCATGTCATCGAGAGCATTGGCCCGGATGAATGGGAATGGGTGTACTCCACCCCCTGGCTGGATGACTACAGCGGCACCGGAAACGGCCGCGTAGTGGCCGGTGGCGACATGGACGGCGACGGCCTCGGAGAGATCTACTTCTTCTCCGGCGCCACCGCGACGGGCGGCACGGCATTCAATACGCCCTTTGTCAACCCCGCTTATACCCCTGGACTCTACGTATTCGAGTTCACGGGTTCGGACAATGATTTCGGCTCAGCCCCGACCACCATCTACGAGATGCCGACCAATCGTCCTGACCGTTGGTTCCAGGAGCAGCTCGTCATCAAGGACATTGACAACGATGGCCAGGCCGAGATGATGTTCGGCAGCAACGGCGCGTCGAGTGCCCATGACAACTGGTGGATCATCTCCGTCAATGGAGACATCGGATCCGGTTTCGAGGAATGGATCACCGAAGCCTACATTTCTTCGCGCAACAGCAGTGTGGATCCCGTAAACCGGGGCGGTGGCTCACCCTACGGCATGGTGGCGGCCGACCTGGACGGCAACGGGATCACAGAGCTCGTCATGAGCGCGTGGAACAACCTGGCCATCACGTTGGGACAGGTCATCGGCGCCAACGTCTACAACTTCCCGGATGGAACGCTGGGCCCCAACTTCGCCCAGATTTCGCCCTCTGACCACGTCTCGCTGTTCGGTCTTGATGTCGTGGACATCGACGGAGACGGAAACGATGAGGTGTACGGATCGGTCTTTCAAACGGGCGACGTATATGTGGTCAACTACAACCCGGGAGAGCCGACCTACCAGATCACGGAGAACAACTACACCTTGGCCGTGGTCCCGGGTCTTTCCTCCCTGGGACTGACCGCCGGTGACCTTGACCGCGACGGCAACATGGACCTGATCGGAACGGGCTCCTCCTACACCTCCGGTCAGTACAACCAGGATCTGGCTCCAAACTGGGTGAACATCGTGGAATTCATCGGAAGCGATCCCGAAAACCCGGATCACTACGGCCCGATCACGCAGGTATTCTTCCCGAACGATCGCACGGACGCCTTCGACAAGATCACCCGCGACTCCGCCGGTGTAATCACTGAGTACCGTGAGAACGGCACCAACGGTCCGCAGTTTGCCTCCAAGTTTGCCTTCCTCGGCGATGTGGACAACGATGGTGAGAACGAAGTGGCCCTTGGTTTCCAGGGACAGAACGACTCGCTCTACACGTACACCGAAGTGTTCAACCCGGCTGACTCGACCTATACGCGCACCCTGGTGTCGGCCGAAGCCAACCCGGTCCGCGTGTTCATGCGCATCCTTTCCTCTTCCGTCAAAGGCGTGGATATCGAGGACGAGCGCGTGATCATTCCTTCGGACTATGTGCTTGAGCAGAACTACCCGAACCCGTTCAACCCGACGACGAGCATCCGCTTCGAACTGCCTCGCGACAAGGCCGTTTCGCTCACGATCTTCGACGTATCGGGTCGTGTGGTCAAGACACTGGTGGACAACCAGCACCTGCAGCAGGGTGTCCATGAAATCCAGTGGGATGGCACCAACCAGGCGGGAGCCCAGGTTGCGAGCGGTACGTACCTCTACCAGCTCAAATTCGGCAACTTCGCGCATACCAAAACCATGGTATTGCTGAAGTAACCCGGCCTGCTTCTCAATGAGGGGAGGCCCGAGAGGGCCTCCCCTTTTTTTGCCCGTCCATCCCGTCGGGACGATATTTTCCGGGGTCCAGCGCCCCTTTCAAGTCGCTAATCGCAGCATCATGCGTCTACAGTCCTTCTTTTTCCTCTTCCTCCTGCTCTTCACGGCCCAGCTGGGATATGCCCAGGGCAAGATTGCCGGTCGCATCACGGATGCGAATACGGGTGAGGCGCTGATCGGGGTGAACGTGGTCATCGACGGTACCACCCAGGGTACCACCACCGATATCGATGGCAACTACATCATCCTGAACGTGCGGCCCGGGGAGTACACCCTGAGGTTCTCCTACATCGGGTTCTCCACGCAGTTGATCTCGGGTATCCGGGTGTCTACGGGCCAGACAACCCGATATGATCTCGAACTGCGTGAGGAGATCATCGAAGGGGAAGAAATCGTGATCCAGGCCGAGCGCCCGCTCGTCCAGAAAGACCTGACATCGTCCAAGAAGACCGTCGTGGCAGAGGAGATCGATGCGCTCCCGGTAGAGGGTTTCTTCGGCGTCCTGGTTACCCAGGCAGGAGTAAATCAGGGGCCTGACGGGGCCATCCACATCCGCGGTGGCCGGTCCAATGAGGTCTCCTACCTGGTGGACGGCATGTCGGTCGGTAACCCGTTCGACACCAACGGGTTGGCCACGTCGGTTGCCGCCGATGCCATCCAGGAGATGACCGTCATATCAGGCGCCTTCAACGCCGAATACGGCAAGGCCATGTCGGGCATCGTGAACCTGGTCACCAAGGAGGGAGACGAGCGCTACCGCGGGTCGGTCTCCTTCTACGGCGGGGACAACGTGACCAAGCACTCCGACATCTTCGGTTCGCCCACGAGCACGTCCAATCTGGGACTGAACGTCTTTACATCAGAGGGAACGCTTTCGGGCCCCCTGCCCTTCTACAAGAAGATGCGGTTCTTCGTGTCGGGACGGTATGACAAGAACGAAGGCACCATCTACGGCCGGGACCTGTTCCTTCCGTCCGACTCGGCCAACTTTAATGGCAGCCCACGCCTGCTCGAAACCATCCGCGAGTACATACCGGACTATGATGGACCGGCCTGGTACTACGAGATGCACGGCAAGCCGTGGTACGAGTACGGGGAGGGCGAACCGCTCCCGGGCAAGGATCGCGCACTGAATCCGCGCGAGAGTGGAAACCTGATTGCCAAGTTCAGCATCCGTCCCTCACGCAGTGGAAAGTTGGAGTACTCCATCCTGATGGATGGCGCGAAACGGAAGCTGTATGATTTCGGATACAAATACAACCCGAACGGAACCGCCACATACCGGGATCGCAGCTTCAACCACAGCCTCCACTGGACCCAGACGCTGACGGACCGGGCCTTCTACACGCTCCGTACCTCCTACGCCAGCAATGAGGCCAAGACGTTCCTCTACGAAGACCCCTACAACCCGCTGTATGTGTCTTCAGGCAACATCATCGGGTTCCCCGGCAACCAATTCCTCTTTGGTGGCGATCAGAAGGGGCACACGCGGGAAGCGTCCCGTTCCCTGCGCATCAAAGCAGACATGACGCAGCAGCTGGGGATCATCCATGAAACCAAGTTCGGTTTCGAGGTAGGGCGCCATTCGCTCGATCGACGCAACTTCGTCATCCTCTACGACGGGGACAATTACACGAACCCCACCGTGCCGCCGGAAGACACGCCTGCGCACGATGTCTATGTGGACCAGAAGGTGTTCGAGTTCAGCGCCTATGCCCAGGACAAGCTGGAATTCGACGACTTCATCATCAACGCAGGCCTACGCTTCGAGTACTTCCAGCCCAATGGCGACTTCTTCCCGGACATCCTCAATCCGCCGGTCAAGCCGGGGGAATTTGAGGAGGTGCGCCAACCGGCGGAAGCCACCGTTCTGCTGATGCCGCGCCTGGGCGTCTCCTTCCCGATCACCGAGACGGGTATCATCCACTTCAGCTACGGGCATTTTGCGCAGATGCCGAGCCTGCGCAACCTGTACCTCAACCCGGAATTCGAGTTCAGCCTCTCCTCTGCGCCCACGTTCGGCAACACGAACATGCGGCCGGAGCGCACGGTGCAATACGAGATCGGAATGCAGCAGGGTCTGACCGACCAGCTGGCGTTCACGATCACCGGTTTCTACAAGGACATCAGGGATTACCTGGCCCTGCAGACCATCCGGTTCAGCACGATCTCCGGTGAGGATGTCTACAACATCTACTTGAACCGGGATTACGCCAACGTAAAAGGGGTAACATTCGCCTTGACCAAGCGCCGGGGCCGCCAGGGTATGCTCTCGGCCACGGTGGATTACACGTTCCAGATTGCAGAAGGCAACAACAACCAAACCAATGCCTTCTTCTTCAACTCCCTCTCAGGACGCGAGAACGAACTTGAACTCATCCCGCTTTCCTTCGATCAGCGCCACGTGATTTCGAGCACGGTTACCCTGACGGATCCGGGGCGCTGGGGCGCCTCGCTCATCACCTCCTATTCCACAGGGTATCCCTACACCCCGCAACTTTTCGACCAGAAGATCGATCAGCTGCCGAACCAGGAGCGCAAACCGAACCTGGTCAAGATGGATGCGCACCTGTACTACGACATGCCGGTGGCGGGCAACGCCTCGGTCCGGTTGTTTGCAAAGGTCTTCAACGTGTTCGATATCCTCAACGAGAACTCCGTGTTCTCGGACACGGGTCGGGCCACGTATTCACTCAGCGGACAGCGCGGCGTGCATGCATCCTGGGAGCCTGCCTACGGCCTCCCGGGGATAGCCAACCTGGACGAGTACAACACACGGCCGCACTACTACAGCTCGCCGCGTGAAGTACGCCTGGGCGCCACGGTCAACTTCTGACCCTCGCCCTCCCCACCCTCTTTTTCCTACTCTTGCCTTGAGTCGAATGAAGTATCGTGCAGCGACCCTGCTCCTTTTCGCCCTCCTGATGGCTTTCCCGACCGTGTCGGGCGCCCAGGACCGCGAACGGGGCCAGGACTATGACCAGCTCCGCCAATGGATCAATCGCCAGACCGCCAAGGGTGGCAGTCCGGCCATTGCCGACTGTTTCGAGGATAACACCGATCGCCGTGACGTCATCCTGAATGGCAACCGGATCACGACCCAGATCCTGAACTTCGGGTCGATCTCGGCGCCCGGAAACACGATTACCGACATCGTTTGGAATGGACTCGGCTATGGCTATGAGTTCGGTCCGTTCGTGGCTGCCGAGATCGTGGATGAAGGCCGCCGGGATCCGAAGAGCGTTCTCAAGGTGGACGAGAACGGGCAACCCGTACTGGACGGGAACGGACAGCCCATCTACGTGATGCACATCATCTCGGACGGTATCGCCTCCAACGGCGGAGAAGTCTCCCCCGATGGTTCGGAACGTTGGGGTTGGCACCCCATCCCCTGTGCGCAGCCGGTGGGCGGATTTGCAGGTATCGAGGTGGTCAGTCCCGAATCGGATGAGATCCCCGTCTCAGACGCCGTGGACGACAACCTCGACGGGAAACCCGATTCGTGGCCCACGAGCTGGTACAATGACAACCTGAAGGAGTACGTATGGCCGGGCGCGCTGCAGCAGGGAGCTTCCAACGCCGACAAGGAAGCCCTCTACTTCATGAATGACTATGCCAACCGGGAATTCCAGTATTACCCCTTCCCGTCGGATTCCACGAAGCGTGGACTGGGTCTGGAAGTCGAGGTTCGCCTGTACCAATGGGCCAATCCGTTGGCTGAGGACGCCATTTTCCTGGTCTACAAGATCTCGAACAAGAGCGAAAAGGACCTCGAGAACGTGACCTTCGGAATGTGGGGCGACCCGCATGTCGGAGGCCCCGGTGACTGGGCCGACGAC
>JAQCDI010000048.1 GCA_027620595.1 Bacteroidota bacterium
ATAGCCGCCGAAGGACGGGTTACCGTATCACTGCGCAGGTCGATGGGCGTCACGGCCGTCACCCCCGGCTGAGTTCCAGGACTTCGAGGGTCACCTTGCCGGCAGGCACCTTGATGACCACCTTGTCCCCGACCTGGGTGCCGAGCAGACCCTCGCCGATGGGGCTCTTGACAGAGATGCGCCCCGTGGCAAAGTCGGCCTCCTGGGGAGAGACCAGCGTGTAGGTCTGCTCCATGCCGTTGGCCGTATTCCGGACTTTGACCGTGGATAGGATGTAGGCCCTGGAGGTGTCGATCAGACTCTCGTCCAGAAGGCGGGCGTTGGCCACCGTATCCTCGAGCTTGGCAATCTTTGCCTCGAGCAGACCCTGCTCGTCCTTGGCGGCATCGTACTCGGCATTCTCAGAGAGGTCGCCCTGGGCCCGTGCATCGGCAATGGCCTCGGCAATGCGCGCACGCTCCTTTGTTTTCAGGAACTGCAACTCATCCTTCAGTTTCTGAAGGCCTTCCTTGGTCAGGTATGTCGGTTTTGGGTCGCTCATCTGGGCTGGAACGGTCCCCGGTCCACAGCGTCGGGACGGGTCTTTCGTGATTGGGATCGGGGAATAAAAAACGCTCCCACCCGAAGGCGGCAGCGGAAATGCGGGATGGTCGTTCCCCGGGGTCTGGATGCGTCAAACCCACCGCTCGGCAAAAGGATCCGGGAAAGCGATCCCTGGACAGTGATCGGTGACGATCCGTCGTCTTGATCCAATTCTCACCGGAGAAGGGCTCAATTGAGGATCAAAAACGGAAAGGGTGGGGTTCGAGACGCCACTCCGGTTGCCGGTTCGCCCGCCATCCGACGCCGGACTTCGTGTCCTGCCCAGAACCCATCATCGAACGACCATGCCGTACCCCGAACCGCTGGTGGCGCCCATGCGCGCCGAATTGTCTGCCGTAGGAGTCCATGAACTGCGGACCGCCGAGGAAGTGGACCAGGCCTTTGAAGCAGCTGCCGAAAGGACCATGCTGCTCATCGTCAACTCGGTGTGTGGGTGTGCCGCAGCGATGGCGCGTCCTGCGGTTCGCATGGCCATGCAGGCCGATGCACTTCCGGACATGTTCACCACGGTTTTTGCCGGACAGGACATGGAGGCCACGGCTCGTGCCCGTCAGCATCTGGCCGGCCTCCCGCCGTCCTCACCGTCCATGTTCCTGATCAAGGATGGAGACCCGGTGTTTGCCCTGGAGCGCCGCCACATCGAAGGCCGTTCGGCCAGTGCCATTGCCACCGACCTGGTAAATGCCTACCACCATTTCTGTAGTGACGGCGCTTCCGAGGCTCCTGCGTCCCCGGAAGCGGCCGATCGTAGCCACCAGGTGTCTCCGACATTCCGCTCCATCCTCTGACTGGGCTGGCGGATTAAGGGCGGGTAAATCCGGGCCGATACTGGGGTTATCGCATTCCATGCCACCCAGACGGCTCCTTCCATGCTTCCGCCCAACGTCATGCCCTTGCGCAACGCCGAACCGTCCCGCGGATCTGCCGGAGCGCCCCGTGAGGTCTATTACGTCCAGCCTACCCTGGACGAGCTCATGGGCCTGTGCCGCGACTTCAATCTGATTTCGGACATCCGGGTGGTCGGGGAGCGCTATGTGATCCAGTGCAAGGAGGAGCGATTCGACGTATCTGCCACGGAAGCGGCCTTCCTGGTCCGGGGTCTCCTGATCGGCCATTTTGCCTTCCACACGCGCGACGACCTTTCGCTGGCCAACTGGGCACATTGAATCTTGCGGATACGGTTTGACCTTGGGTAAAAGCGGGGCTCCTCCCTGATGAAATCCGCGTGGGCTTTCGCAGGGAACGCCTCCGGGGGGCGAACCGCACTCTGGCTGTCCCGTACCATCGGTTTTCCCATCGAATGATCCTACTCAGCCAGCTCCCATGCGAGACGTATTCCTTGTCGATGCCGTTCGAACGCCCATCGGTCGTTTCGGTGGCTCCCTCCAGAACCACTCGGCCGTAGATCTGGCCGCCCATGTCATGAAAGCTTCGCTGCAGCGCAGCGGAGTATCCGGTGCTGATCTGGACCTGTACGCTTTCGGCAACGTCCTGCGGGCAGGGCAGGGCCAGTTGATTCCGCGTCAGGCCGCTTTCAAGGCCGGCATCCCGGAAACGGTGGATGGCTTTGCCGTGGATATGGTCTGCTCTTCGGGTATGCTCTCTGTCATGCAGGCGGCCACGATGATCAAGGCCGGTGAGGCCGAAATCATGATGGCCGGCGGTACGGAATCGATGTCTGGCACGGGCTTCTACCTGTCCCACAGGGCCCGCTGGGGGTACAAATTCCTCATGGGCGCGCCCGAGGGGCTCACGGATCTCCTGCTGCACGATGGTCTGTCCGACCCCATGAGCGGAGAAGCCATGGGCGTGCAAACCGAACGTCTGGCTGCCGAGAAGCAGATCACCCGCGAGCAGCTCGACGAAGTGGCTGCCATGTCCCATGCGCGGGCGGAGGCAGCATGGAACGACGGAGCCTTTGATGCGGAGGTGGCGCCCATTCCGTACCGGGTCAAGCGGGATATGGTCGACCTGGTAAAAGACGAAGGAATCCGTGCTGAGACAACGCTCGAGTCGCTCGCAGCCCTCCGTCCCGCCTTCGACAAGGAGGGCGTGCTGACGGCCGGCAATTCGAGTCAGATTTCCGACGGCGCCTCAGCGCTCGTCGTGGCCAGTGGAGAAGCGGTAAAGGCCCACGGACTGAAGCCGTTGGCGCGTGTAGTGGCCTCTTCCTGGGCTGCAGGCGCCCCTTGGCGATTCCCTGAAGCACCCGTACCTGCGGTGAACGGCGTCCTGAAGAAGGCGGGGCTCTCGGTCCAGGACATTGACCTGTTCGAGAACAACGAAGCATTTTCGATCAACAGTGTGCTGTTCCGGGACATGCTGGGGGTGGACTATGACCGCCTCAACGTGCATGGCGGGGCCATCGCGCTGGGGCATCCGATCGGCTGCTCCGGCGCCCGGATCATCACGACGCTGGTCCATGCGTTGCATCGCCATGACAAACAGTTGGGTGTGGCAGCCATCTGCCACGGAACCGGTGGCGGTACGGCCCCGATTGGCTTATATCCTCCTGGGCGGGGCAGTGGGTGCGGGACTGCGGTACGTGGTTTCGATGCAGACCCTGCGCTGGGTGGGTGCCCATTTTCCATGGGGTACCTTGACCGTCAATGTGCTCGGTTCGCTCGTGGCCGGCTTCCTGTGGGGGATGATGGGCGGGAGCCTTTCAACCGAAGGGAAGACCCACGCGCTTTTCTTCATCGGCCTCCTTGGCGCATTCACCACGTTTTCTACGTATGCCCTGGACAGCTTGCGGATGCTGCAGGAAGACCGGGTGGCCGAAGCCCTGGCCAACGTGGCCGCCAACAACGTGGGTGCGCTGGCTGCCGTCCTGGGTGGTTTCGCGTTGGCCCGACTGCTGTTCAAACCCGCACCCTGAACCATGAGCCATCCCGAAACGGTGATCCGGACCTTGGCCTCCGTGGCAGCCCGCTGGCTCGATCCGGATGACGACATCCGGCAGGACGCCATTGAACGCACGCTGGATGCAGACAATAGATTTACCGAAGCCGCAGTCAACTTTGCTGTCAATCAGCAGATGTCCCTGCTGACACCGGAGGCCTTGACTGCTTGGCAGGCCAACCTGGGGTGGAGCCCCGGGCAACGGGTGGCTGTACTCAACCCCGGCAACATCCCGTTTGTCGAGCTTCAGGACCTGGTAGCGGTCCTTCTCTCCGGACGAACCTGGGTTGGGACCGTGTCTTCACGCAGCCCTGCGCTGCTGCCGGCGTTTGTTTCTGATCTGCTCGAGGTGGACAGTTCCATTCCGGCGGACCTAGCCGCGTGGGAGGACGCGTTGGGCGGCGCTGATCGCCTTATCGCCTCCGGCTCGGATGCCACCATGGATGCTATCCGTGAAGCAGCGGATGAGGAAGGGCTGTCTGCGGATCGGTGCTGGTTTCGGGGGCACCGCATTTCCGTAGCCGTTCTCAACGGCCAGGAAGCACAGGACGACCTGGTGGATCTGGCCGAAGATGCGTTGCTGCACGAAGGACTGGGATGCCGCAACGTGTCCATTGTTTTTGCTCCCGCATCGATGCCGATCGACCCAGTGCTGGATGCCATGGCCACGTTCCGTGGGTTGTTCGAGGCCCATGAGCGAACGGTGGGGCAGCTCAAGATGCAACAAGCCCTGTTGCAGGCGGTGGGCGTGCCCCACGCGTGGGCCGAAGGGCATCAGTTCCTGATTTCGCGCGGGGAAGCGGATCCCCAAGGGCCGGCCCACATCCGCTGGGTGCCCTACGCGCACCGGGAGGAAGCGGAAGCCTGGATTGCGGGGCATCACACCTCGATCCAGGGCGTTTTCAGCACCATGAAGCTGGCCTCGGCTTCCGTTCCGGTCGAACCGCTCGGTTTTGCTCAACGACCTTCCCTGACGTGGTGTCCGGACGGGCGGTCCCACGTGGATTTCCTGGGGCACAAGGACCTGCCCTGATGCGTATACACCCTATGGAACCACGCCAACATCATACCGACAAAGCTGTCGGCGCAGACACGTCGCCCCGATCTTCGCAGGCCGGTTCGTCCGAGAAATCCGGACCTGTGGGGCGGATTGCCAACGAATCCCGTGCCCTCATCGAGGACCTGCGCGACTGGGTGGACCTGCGCGTCCAACTCATCCAGGTTGACGTTGAAGAGCGTATCGAGCGTGCTGCCAACGAGTTGTTTTCGCTCATGCTGGTCATGGTCATGGCGCTCTTTACCGGCGTATTCCTCCTGCACGGGCTGGCCGTTTGGCTAGGATCGGCTCTGGGAGGTACGCACTGGGGGTACCTCATCGTCGGAGCGCTCCTGGCAGGGATGACGCTGCTGGTGCGGAAGGCGCGGCCCAATCACCTTCGGCACATGGCATCCATGTACCAGCCCGAGCTGCCGGCCGCCAAGCCTGGAAAGGCGGAGGCACCTCCAGCGCTTGCCCGGGGAGCGGCGCAGGACTCGGCAGAACCGGGCATCGGGAAGGAAAAAGGAGGAGAAGAACGTGGCTGAACGCATGACGAAATCGGAACTGGAAGAACGCCTGCGAGCCAAGGCCGACGCCATCTCGGGTCGCATTGGCAAGTTGGAATCATCGCTGCCTGGTGCCAACCTGAAAATTCCCGCCGTCTTGAAGGACAAAAGGAATCTCAAGATCGGCGCCGCAGTCGGCGCGGGATTCCTGGTGGGGTATCTGCTGCTGAACCGGCGCAGCCGCTCGGCGCGTGGTGATTACTCCGAACAGCTCACCAGGCTGGCCGATCGACTGGGCGATGCCATCGCCGAGCGGCTGCGCCGTGACATGGGTACGGACGACGCCGTGCGCGATGCCCTTGACGAGGTTCCTCCCATGGTGGAGCTGCAATCCGCCAAGCAGGGCGTTCTCGGGACGGCCGTTCGTCAACTCGTGCGCAGTGGCAGCTCGGCCCTCGTCAGCGAAATGTCCAAGTGGCTCCAGGAGTCCGTGCTTGAAGAAAAAAAGCATCCGAAAGAGGATGCTGATTGAGCGGAATCATTTGTTCTGCAAGCGGGTGGAATGCCCCCTTTCCCGGTAGACGCCCGCATCATCCACCCCAATGAAAATCGTACTCTTCGGACCGCCTGGCGTAGGCAAAGGATCCCAGGCCCGCTTTCTGTCACAGCGGGAGGGGGTGAAGCACATCTCTACGGGAGAATTGTTGCGCAAAGCCATCCGCAGCAAGACGTCCCTCGGGCGTAAGGCCCAACAATATGTGGAGTCGGGCAGACTGGTCCCTGGTGTGCTGGTCCGCGCACTTGCCGAGGATTCCATCCGGGAAAACGGATTTGACCGCTTCGTCCTGGACGGATATCCGCGCACGATCGAGCAAGCGGAATGGTTGGACGAGTTCCTGAAGGCGGCCGGCACCAAACTGGATGTCGTCCTCAGCTTGCAGGTACCCGCCGAGGTGATCATTGACCGGCTTTCCAAGCGTCGCGTAAACAAGCAGACGGGGGAGAACTACCACCTGGACTTCAAGCCCCCGCCGCCGGATGTCCCGGCGCACCTGATCATCCAGCGCAAAGATGATATGCCCGAGGCCATCCTCCACCGGCTGGAGATCTACCACGAGGAGACGCACCCGGTACAGGCGTGGTACCGCGACCGGGGCATGTTGCAGGAAATCAACGGGGGGGATTCGTTCGAGGATGTGTACGAACGCATCCGTGCCGCAGTCCTCGCATCCTCCCAGACATCCTGAGCAGCACGGCGGCCATATCGTCTTTCCTCGACGGCAACCTGGCGGCCTTCGAGGAAGCCCTGGCGGCCGTAGTGGATCGCAAGGAGCCGGCCCGGCTATACGACCCGACCCGATACATCCTGGACGGGAAGGGAAAAAGGGTTCGCCCCCAACTCGTGCTTTCGGCAGCTGATCTCTTCAAGGGGGATCGGGAGGTGGCCATGCAGGCCGCGGTGGCCGTGGAGGTCTTCCACATTTTCACATTGGTCCATGACGATATCATGGACAACAGCCCCACGCGCCGTGGCAAGGAAACCGTCCACGTACGCTGGGACGAACCGACAGCCATCCTGACAGGTGACTTCCTGTTGGGCCGGACCATGGAGCTTTTGCTGGGCTTCCCCGACCACCGACTGCGACAGGCTTTGGCCACCTTCACCGATACGGTGAGGCAGTTGTGCGAAGGGCAGATCAGGGACATGTCCTTCGAAGAGCGGACGGATGTGACCCTTGCCGAATACCTCCAGATGATTGACCAGAAAACGTCGGCTCTTTTGGAGTGCTCGCTGGTGCTTGGTGGACTCAGTGGCACCGCTGGGGATCCGGAACTGGAGACCCTTCGCGACATCGGTCATCATCTGGGACGGGCATTCCAGATCCAGGACGACCTGCTGGATTTGACGGCAGACTCGGCCTCCTGGGGCAAGCCCGTGGGAGGGGATCTGATGGCAGCCAAGAAAACCTGGTTGCTGCTGCACGCCCTGGAATCGGCCGATGGAAGGGACCGCTCGTGGTTTACATCCCTCGTCCAACGCGGCGGTGCCACATCCGAAGAAATACCGGAAGCGCGCCTGAGAATGGAGCGGATGGGCGTTATCGAATCCGCCCGCTCCGCCGTACTTTTCCATTCCGAAACGGCAGCCAGCCGGATCGCTTCCCTGCCGGCAGGTACCGGGCGGGAAGCCCTCACCGTTCTGACCCAGCAAATGCAGCAACGACTGCACTGACGCCTTCGGCCATGATTGAGAAAGTAGTTACCGTGACCAACCGGGCAGGCCTGCATACGCGTCCTGCCTCGATGATCGTGCGGACCGCCTCGCAGTTCCAGGCGGAATTCTATATCCAGAAGGATGGCTACGAGATCAATGGCAAGAGCATCATCGGCGTGATGACGCTTGCGGCGGAGCAGGGAGCCACCCTCACACTCATCTTTGATGGAAAGGATGAGCAGGAAGCCCTCAAGGCTATGGAGGCCATCTTCGAAGACGGCTTCGGAGAGGTCAAGTAACCAGCCGGAATCCCGCCCATGTCCGTAGTCACCCGCTCCCTTCCTGACGACTTGACCGTCTGTAAGGGGATTGGTGTGTCGCCCGGAATTGCCATCGGTCCTGCCTATCTCTACGCGCGCGTATCCTTCGAAGTTGAGGAGCGCTCCATTGATCCTGAGGACGTCCAGCACGAAAAGGATCGCTTCGAACAGGCCATCCGGAAGGCAGAGAGGGACCTGCACAAGATCATCGCCGTGACGCGGGAGAAGCTGGGTGAGGACAGCGCGTCCATCTTTGAAGCGCAACTGCTCATCCTTCGGGACGAGGCGGTCTATCCGGCCATCCTGGCCTACATGGAGAAGCACGGCTGCAATGCCGGGTATGCGGTCCAGACGGTGATGGGGAAACACCGTCAGATGATGGAAGCCTCCGATTCGGAGTACCTCAGGGAGCGATCCAACGACTTGCTGGACATCCAGGACCGGATCATCCGGCATCTGCGCAGGGGGCGTATCCTCTCGGCCGTAGAAGAGTCCTCGATCATCGTTGCAGAGAACCTGACCGCAGCCGACATCATCCTTTTCTCGCGCCGCGGCATTCTGGGATGCGCCATGGATTTCGGCGGGCCGACGTCGCACGTGTCCATCATGGCCCGCGCTCTGGGCGTACCGGCCATCGTGAGCACCCATGGCGCCACGAGTCAGGTATCCACCGGGGACATGGTAATCCTGGATGGCATCCGGGGGGAATTGATTGTCAATCCAGACGAAGAAACCCTGGCCGCCTACCGCGTCAAGCAGGAACGCTACGCGCGCCTCATGCAGGAGGACAAGCAGCTGGTGGGCCTGGTGTCCGAGACCCTCGACGGCCACCCCGTCAGTCTGCAGGCCAACCTCGAATTGAGGGAGGAATTACCCCTGCTGAAGGAATATGGCGCAGAAGGAATCGGACTGTTCCGAACGGAGATGTTGCTGCTCATGGAAGGGCGGGCCATCATGACGGAGGAGGAGCAGGCCGAGCAGTATTTGAAGGTGGTTGAAGCCACGCGGCCGTACACCACGACCTTCCGGATACTGGATCTGGGCGGGGACAAACTCTTGCCCATGGGACACCGCGAGCACAACCCGTTTCTCGGTTGGCGTGGTATCCGGATCCTCCTGGACAAACCCGAATTGCTCATTCCCCAGCTTCGGGCCATCCTGAGGGCAAGTGCCGTGGGCCCGGTACGGATCCTTCTGCCCATGGTGACAACCCTGGGCGAGGTCCGTAAACTGAAGGCGGAACTGGAGACCACCAAGCAGGCGCTTCGGGATGAAGGGATCGGGTTCGACGAAAACGTCCCGCTCGGGGTGATGGTCGAGGTACCGTCCGTGGCCCTTCAAGCAGACCAGTTTGCCCGGGAAGTGGATTTCTTTTCCATTGGTACGAACGATCTGACGCAATATGTTCTGGCTGTGGATAGGGGCAATGACCTGGTGGCCGAGATCTACAACGAACTGCATCCGGCCGTACTGGAACTGATCCGGATGACGACACAAGCAGCCCGGGATGCCGGAATTCCCGTGAGCCTTTGTGGGGAGCTGGCCACGAACCTGCGGGCGGTACCCGTCCTGCTCGGGTTGGGCGTGACATCCCTCAGCGCGTCTCCCATCTATCTGCCTGCAATCAAGCGGGTGGTTCGGGCCATGAAGCTGACAGAGGGGGAAGCCCTTGCCCGAAGGGCGCTCCGATCCAGTGATCCGCAGGAATTCCGGGCATACATGGACCGTTGGCTGGAAGAACATGCCTGTGGGGTGACGTTCTTCCTGGAAGGATCCCAGGCCTGACCGCTTTCCGTTCAGGGTGGTCGCCCGCCCGTTTGGATGGATTTGTGAACCAGGTGGACAGTCGGCCGCGACGCGCAGCGGTCTGCGGCGTAGGTTGCTTTGTACCGGAAGACCACCTGTCCATCCTGAACTCCGTGTCCCGACCCAATATCCTGCTGCGACCCCTGCTGTTGGCCGTGCTGTGGCTGCTGATGCCTTCCCCGGAAGCCATGGCGCAGTTCGGATACCATTTCGGGCGAAACAAGGTGCAGTACGAAGATTTCGATTGGCAGGTCATGAAGACCGAGCATTTCGACATCTACTATTATCCCGAAATGCTCGAACTGGCCCAGCATGGTGCACAGTTTGCCGAAGAGGCCTACAGGGACCTGGAGCACAAATTCAATTTCTCGCTCGGGCACCGCGTTCCGTTGATCTTCTATTCGAGCAACCTGCACTTCAAGCAGACCAACATCACACCGGGCTTCATTCCGGATGGTGTGGGCGGTTTTTACGAGTGGCTCAAGGGCCGTGTGGTCATCCCCGCCAACGGCAACCTGCATCGCTTCCGGCGCGTGGTGCGTCACGAGATGGTCCATGTGTTTACCTTCAACAAGGTGACCCGCGTGATGCGGGACCATCGGCAGGTCATGGATCGATTCATCCCGCTCTGGTTTACCGAAGGACTGGCCGAGTACTGGTCCGGGCCGCCGGATCACCAGCACGAAATGGTCATCCGGGACGGCCTGTTCACGAACTACCTTCCGCCGCTCGAGTCGATGTACCGCATCAATGGCTCGTTCGTAATGTACAAGCAGGGCGAGGCGCTCTGTCGGTTCTTCGCGGAGCGCTACGGGGAAGAGAAGCTGCTGGAATTGCTGGAGGGAGCTTGGAAGGATCGGGATTTCCGGATCATCTTGGAGACCACGTTCCAGGAAGAAATGGAGGTCATCTCGGCGGCATTCGAGACCTGGCTCAAGGAGCAGTATTACCCGGACCTCGAGGAAGTAGAGCTGCCCTCCATCCTGGCAGGAGGGCTGTCCACCGAAGGATTCAACGCCAAGCCCAACTTCTACAGGTTTGCCGACGGAACCCGCAAGGTGTATTTCGTGGGCAACCTGAACGGTCTGTCCAATGTCTACGAAGTGGAGGTCGATGAGGCGTATGCGCCGCTGCACGATCCCCGCGTCCTGATCGAAGGAGAACGCAATGACGATTTCGAGGCGTTCCATCTCTTCGAAAGCCGCATGTCTGTTTCCAGGGACGGCCAGTTGGCGTTCGTGACCAAGTCGGGAGGTCAGGATGTGATCCATATATGGAATCTGGAAGCCGATCGGCTCACGGCTACCTTCCGGTTTCCGGATCTGATTGCGGTCTATTCGCCTTCGTGGAGCCCGGACAGCGGGTCCCTTGTCTTCACGGCCATCACCCGATCCGGATTCTCGGACCTGTACACCTATCGCCTGGTCGAGGATCATCTGATCCAGCTTACGGACGATCCGTACGACGACCGGGATCCGGCCTGGAGTCCGGACGGTGCGCGGATTGCGTTCTCGTCCGATCGTACAGCATTGGGTCAATCAGGGGCCTACAATCTGTTCACCTACGGCGTGGATACCGGACAGATCGACTATGTGACCTACGGGGACCGATATGACCTGGCCCCTGCATGGAGCCCCGACGGCCGTCACCTGGCCTTCATCTCGGCTGTCCGTGAGGACGGCAAGCGCTACGACACCCAGGATCTGTGGGTGGCCGACATGCGGGCC
>JAQCDI010000049.1 GCA_027620595.1 Bacteroidota bacterium
CTGCGATGCGCTCTGCGGTCTGTGGATGGAAGTCCTTCCTTAGCCTGGCGCGTTCCATGTGGTCATCGGCAAACCTCGACTCCAATTCGTCACCCATGTTTTCCAGGAGCGTTGCCGCCCCCACGCTCAGGCGAATCCGCTCCGTATCCGGTCCGGTGAGTCGTTTGCGAGCCACTTTTCCGATGTGTGCATTGATGGCCAGGTAGAGCGCATCGAGTTCTTCATCCAGCGCCCTGAGTTCGGCGTGACGCACGTCCTTGCCTTCGGACATGTCCGCGGCCAGCGCAATCATCTTGCCCACCCGCTCTCCCATACGACCCAATTCCATTTCTACGCGATCCAGCGCCAGGGTCGGAGTGTCAATAAGCGCGTCATCGAGAAAGCGGGGCCGCGCAGAGCCGGGTACTTCTTCCGCACGGTCGGGCACCAGTTTCCGCACCAGTCGGACAAGCGGGGTCGTGAACCCGATCAAGAGCACGGTATTGATCACATTGAAAACCGTGTGGGCATTGGCAATTTCCCGCGGAATGCGCACACTGGCCGTGCGCGTTCCCGACAGGCCGGCCTCCCGCGTCATCCACTCCACGATAAGGATCAATTCGTCAATCAGGCCGATCCAGATCAGGACGCCTATTACGTTGAAAAGGACGTGGATCAGTGCTGCACGCTTGGCATCCGTGGATGCGCCCACGGCTGCCAACCATGCTGTGATGCAGGTTCCGATATTGGCACCCAACGCCAGGGCAATACCCCCCTCCAGACCGATCAAGCCCTCCGAGGCGAGCACGATGACGATGGCAGTCGTGGCCGACGAGCTCTGGACCAGTGCCGTGAAGATGGCTCCGACGGCAACGCCCGCCCAAGGTGTGGAAACGGTCTGCATCGCCCCCATGAAAATCGGGATATCCCTCAGCGGGGCCGTGGCCGAGGACATGAGGGACATGCCATAGAACACAAGGCCCAACGCCAGGAGGGCAAGGAACGGGGTTCGCCGCTGTTCAACCTTGATGAACACGTAGCCCAACCCGCCAAAGGCCACCAGGGCCAAGGCCGCCTTGCTCACCTTGAACGAGATGATCTGAGCGGTGATGGTTGTGCCGATGTTGGCCCCCATGATCACCCCCGCTGCCTGGGTCAACTCCATGAGCCCGGCGGAAATGAATCCCACGACCAGAACCGTGGTTACCGAAGAGGATTGGATGACGGACGTGACAAAAGCACCCGCCAGCACGCCTCGGAACCGGTTGGCCGTCATTCGCCCCAGGACGGTCCGCATGGAGGACCCGGCCATGCGCTTGAGCGCATCCGTCAGCTGCATCAAGCCGAACAGGAAGAATGCCAGGCCGGCGAGCAGGGTAGCAGCAGGAGTGAACCAGGCGGTGATCATGACAATGGAGATCCTCTCAAGTGCTATGATTACTCAATGGTAACGACAGCGTAATCGTAGAGTTATCTCTTCGCGCGTTGCTCACAAATCTCGGCCTATTGTTAACCGTTAGGTAGCATTGCCTTAATACACTTCGATAGGTTCCCGTTGGGAGTCCATATCCAACACAGTCCGACAGTTATGATGATCCGTATCGCCCTGTTTCCTGCAATACTCTTCTTGGTTGCAGCATCCGCTGCTCCAGTGCGCGCTCAGGAACACCTCTCCTTCCGCGGTGAAATCTACTCTGATTACAATTACCTGATAGCCTCCCCCGTGGATGGAGAGGCTGGCGAGAATGGGTTCGGCTTTCGCCGCGCCCGCTTCACAACAGACTTCACGTTGTCGGATCGTTTTGATGGTCGAATACGGTTTCAAAGCACCGATGACGATACCACATCCAAAGGCAAGCCATCCATCTACATCATGGACCTCTTCCTTCGATGGAAGAATGTCTTCGGAGAGGGTCACCAGCTGACCTTCGGCATGTTCCGCCCCCCGATCTGGTGGGCAGCTGAGGCTCAGTGGGGGTATCGCAGCCTCGAGCAAACGATCCAGGACCGTGTAGGGATGGCGTCCCCCCGTGACATCGGCATCGGACTGACGGGACCCATCAACCGTTCCGGTTCGCTCAAGTACGCGGCCACGTTCGCGAACAATTCGGAAGGCAAACAGGAAACGGACAAGTTCAAGCGTTTCTACGGCCAGCTGACCTGGGCTCCGTCTGAGGCAATCGATCTTACCGCCGGGTCCGACTACTACCGCTTCGACGGTGGTTCCACCCTCGCGTGGAATGCCTACGCTGGATTCGACCTGGAACACGCCCGATTCGGCGTTGAAGGCTTTCTAAGCAGGCGCTCCTTTGAAGCGGCCGATCTTGCCGACACCTACCGCGGCGTTTCACTTTTTGCCAACGCCGACATCTCGGACAAGCACCGGGGCGTCCTCCGGTTCGATCGTGTCAACCGGGACGACCGTGGTGTCAAAGGCCACGAGAACTGGGCAATAGGAGGCATTGCCTTCGTTCTCGATGACCGGCTCCAGGTAGTCCCCAACATGGTCTATGTCAAACGCGACTTGGACGAAGAAGCTTCCATCATGGCCCGCCTCACGGTCTGGGCCACTTTCTGATCGAACCCACTGAAATACGCAACGGCAATGAAGCGCCCCCACTTCCTTTTCTTCCTCGGCATCACCCTCCTTGCAGGCTGCGGGCGTCCAGAAGGATCCTCCCGTACCGTAATCCAGAACAAGGGCTCCGACACGTTGGTCAACGTGGCTCAAGCCTGGGCCGAAGCCTACCAGACCGTCAACCCCGGAATAGCTGTCGCTGTGACGGGCGGCGGTACAGGTACGGGAATTGCATCCCTGCTCAATGGCACGGTGGATATTGCCAACGCTTCCCGGAATATCAAGGACTCCGAGAGGGCCATCCTCGTGGAAAATGGCCACAGCCCGGTTGAGTTCGTTGTCGGATTCGACGCATTGGCCATCTTCCTTCACAAAGACAATCCGATCCAGGAAATCACCGTCGAGCAGCTCAAAGCCATCTATGTCGACGGTGGCGAGTTGGAGCGCTGGTCGCAACTTGGCGTCACGGTTCCTGGCTGTTCGTCGGACAAGATCATCCGAATCAGCCGGCAGAACAATGCAGGAACCTATGCTTATTTCCGCGAGGCCGTACTTGACGACCAGGACTTCAAGCTGGGCTCGCTGGATATGCATGGCTCGAAAGACGTTGTCGACCTGGTCATGAACACGCCGTGCGCAATCGGTTACAGCGGCCTGGCTTACGCCAACGAAGAGATCCACATGCCCGCTGTTTCTTCTGAGGGAGGAGCTACCTTCGTCAAGCCGACTGTTGAGTCGGCCGTCGACGGCAGCTACCCGATTGCCCGCTCGTTGCTCATGTACACGGCGGACGAGCCAGAAGGCCCCGTAGCAGCGTTCCTGGACTGGATCCTGAGCGACGAGGGCCAGTGCATCATGAAGGACAAGGGATACGCCACTGCCCGTCCGGTCGAATGCCCGGCTGACGCCGGCATGTAATACCGGTCATCCACGCTCATTTCGGACGCTCATGTCTCTACTCGAAAAACGTCTGGCCACAGACCTGCAGGATATCCAACAGGGTATCCTGCGTCTTGGCCGGAGCGTTCACAAAGCGCTTTCCCATGCCGTGGGTGGTCTCCTGACCGCCGATCGGTCCTTGTCGTACCGCGCGATGCTCGGTGACCATCCGATCAACAGGGAAGTCGATGCCTTGAACCTGAAGTGCCACCGCTTCATCGCCAAGCACCTCCCGTCGGCCGGACACCTGCGCTTCATCTCCTCATCGCTTCGGATCATCATCCTTCTTGAGCGTCTGGGGGACTACGCAGTGACCATTTCGCGGGAAGCCACCCAACTCGATGCAGCACTTGAGGGAGCGTTCAAGAGCGATCTGGAAAACACGGCCACGCATGCCCTGTCCATGCTGAGTGCAGCGCTCGATGCCTACGACAAGGAGGATGCGGCACTTGCCGGTGAAACGGCCGGAATGGCCAAACGCGTGGTCCGGGAATACGTCATGGCGTATTCGGACCTTTTGGTTCCGGAAGGAGGACTGCTTTCCCGGGGGGATCAGTTCGCTCGATTGGTGATCATCCGACAGATCGAGCGCATCAGCGACCAGGCCAAGAACCTGTGTGAGGAGGTGGTTTTCTTCACCACGGGGGAAACCAAGCAGCGGCCACGTTACCGTCTTCTTTTCCTTGATGCCAAGGACGACGGGGCCACCCAGTTGGCTGTGGCCATTTGCCGTAAATATCATGCGGACCGGATTCAGGCGGATTCGATGGGTTTACAGCCTGCTTCTGATATCCGGGCCGATGTCCGGGCACTCTGCGAAACACGCGGATTGGATCTGAGTGGACTCGATCCGAGTGGGCTGTATGCCGATGCCACCCTCTGGGCAAACCATGATGTTCTGGTAACCTTCGACTCGGACATCTCGGTATACCTTGACAGGGTACCCTACGGCGTGGTCCCCGTCCGCTGGGATTTCCCAGAAAACGCCTCGATTGAATCCGTATTCCAGGTCACATCGAGCCGGGTGGACGATCTCGTCCATCTGGTCCGGGGGCCCGCCACCCTTTGACCGACTCCTGAACCATGGCCGAAAAGTCTGCCGTGCCCAGCCGCCTCGACCAACGGGACGCGTCCTGGTTCATCGACAAGCTGTTCCAGGTCCTGATGTTCGTGGGCGGCATATCAGCTGTCATTTTCATCATCGGGATCTTCGTTTTCATAACGAAGGAAGGGCTTGCGTTCCTTTTTGAGGGATTCTCCTTCTTGGAATTCTTTGGGTCGATCAACTGGCGACCCACGTCGACCAACCCTACCTATGGCGCCTTGGCCCTGATCGTTGGGACGGCCAGCATTACCGGAGTGGCCATTCTCGTTGCCATTCCATTCTCGATAGGAGCAGCAGTCTACATCAGCGAGTTTGCCACCGGCAAGACCAAGGAAACCCTCAAAGTACTCGTCGAGCTGCTTGCGGCCATCCCCTCCGTCGTGTGGGGATTCATTGGCCTGAGCATCATGAATGAGTTCATCATCGAGGTATTCGACGTACCGATCGGCCTGAACGTCCTCAATGCAGGGATCATCCTGGGGCTGATGGCTGCGCCCATCATGACCACCATCGCCGAGGATGCTCTCAAGGCGGTACCTGACAAGTACCGGGAGGCTGCCGAAGCCATGGGTGCCACCCGGTGGCAGATCATCCGGCAGGTCGTGCTGCCCGCCGCCAAGAATGGTCTCGTTTCCGCCGTGCTTCTCGGCGTGGGACGTGGTTTCGGCGAAACGATGGCTGTCCTAATGGCCAGCGGCCATGCCATCAACATTCCCACGAGCCCGTTCGACTCCGTGCGAGCCCTGACAGCCACCATTGCAGCCGAGCTCGGCGAAACGGCGCAGGGTTCGGAGCACTACGGCGCATTGTTTGCCCTCGGCATCTTCCTCTTCCTCATCACCTTCATCATCAACCTCGCTGCCGATCTGGTAGTACGGGGGATCCGCAAGAAATGACGGCACGATTTGCAGCGACAGCGCTCAATCTGAGCAACTACCGCGCAGAGAAGCGGTACCGGTTGATGCTCTTCAGCATGACCGCAATGCTCGTGCTGCCGGTCCTGATCATCCTGTCCATCCTGGTCATCCGGGGGGCACCGATGATCTCGTTCGAGTTCCTGTTCGAGTTTCCCCGGGCGGGAATGACCGAAGGGGGCATCTACCCGGCTCTCCTGGGGACCATCTTCATCGTGTTGGTGGATCTCGTGTTTGCCATGCCCATCGGGGTGGCAGCGGCCATCTATCTTTCCGAGTATGCCCCGGACAACTGGCTGACCCGGGCCATCAATCTGGCCATCATCAACCTGGCCGGCGTTCCCTCCATCGTGCACGCCCTGTTCGGCGTTGGCGCCTTCGTGATCTTCTTCCAGTTCGGCACAAGTATCCTGGCCGCAGCCCTCACCGTGGCCATCATGACGCTGCCTTTGGTCATCGTGGCCACAAGGGAATCCCTGCAGGCCGTACCCCATGCCTTCCGTGAAGCGTGCTGGAGTATGGGTGCAACGCGCTGGCAGACCATCTTCACCGTGATTCTTCCCAACGCCATCAGCGGGATACTCACGGGATTGATCCTGGAGGTATCCCGTACCGCCGGTGAAACGGCGCCGATCATGTTTACCGGGGCTGCTTTCTTCCTGCCATTCCTTCCGGAATCGGTGTTCGACCAGACCATGGCGCTCTCGCTCCATCTGTTCGTGGTCTCCACGCAGGTGCCGAACGTACCGGAGGCCCTCCCGTTTGGAGTTGCGCTCGTCCTCATCGGGATCGTGCTGATCATGAACGCCCTCTCCATCGTATTCCGGTCCTACCTGCGAGGCAAGAAGAAGTGGTAACCGAGCCATCACGTACCAAGGTACTTGAAGTACGCGACCTGTCCATCGCCTACGGCGCCAAGACGGCCATCTCTGGGCTCCACCTTGATGTCTTCGAGAACGAGATCTTCGGCATCATCGGACCAGCCAACTCGGGGAAGACCTCCTTCCTGCGCGCCATCAATCGAATGGATGCCTTCGATTCTGCCATGAAAGTCCGGGGGTCGCTCCGTTTCATGAGCACCGAAGTGGCTTCATGGCGCAACGACTATGCGCTGCGTCGTCAGATCGGGGTGGTCTTTCCCCTTCCGGTCGGTTTACCTATGTCCATCTATGACAACGTGGCGTTTGCTGCCCGCCTCAGGGGTGTCCGGAAGAAGCAGCAATTGGACGAGGCGGTGGAGCGGTGCCTGACGCGCGCGGCCCTGTGGGACGAGGTCAAGGATCGGCTGGACTCCCTTGGAAGCCAGCTTTCCGGTGGACAGCAGCAGCGACTGACCATTGCCCGGGCCTTGTCTCAGGAACCGACCCTGCTGATGTTGGATGAGTTCTCGATTGCGGTGGACCCGGTAACGACCATGCGCATCGAGGATGTGCTCAAGGAACTGAAGCAGGAGATGACCATCATCCTGGTCACAAACCTGGTGCAACAAGCGGAGCGTCTGGCAGATCGCACAGCATTCTTCCTCAACGGAGAACTCGTTGAGATTGGAGAAACTGAGCACCTGTTCAATGGACAAACCAAGGACCAACGAACGACAGACTATCTGGAGGGACGCTTTGGCTGATTCTGTTTCATCCCCATCGGGATCGGGCCTGGACGAAATGCGAACCGTCGGAAAGCCCCGCTTTGCCGTCCGCACGGAAAAGCTCAATTTCTGGTACGGCTCTTTCCAGGCGCTGTTCGACGTGGATTTCAATGTCAGGGCCGGGCTGGTCACCTCGTTGATCGGCCCTTCGGGTTGCGGTAAATCCACCCTGCTGCGATGCGTGAATCGCATCAACGAACGCATCGGCAACGTGCGAACCGAGGGAAAAGTTGAAGTTCTGGGGCATGACATCCATGCACCGGAAGTGGATCTTACCCAGGTTCGATCCCAGGTCGGCATGGTGTTCCAGCGCCCGAATCCGCTTCCTGTGTCGATCCGCAAGAACATCCTGTTTGCCCATGGCCTGCACACGCCCCACAAGACCACGAAAGCCGAACAGGACGGAATCGTCGAATCAGCTCTCCGGGACGTATTGCTTTGGGAGGATGTGAAGGACCGTCTGGACCGTGTGGCCACCGAACTTTCCCTCGAGCAGCAACAGAAGCTGTGCATTGCCCGGCTCCTGCCCGTCAAACCAGCCGTCCTGTTGATGGATGAACCGTGCTCGGCACTGGATCCCAAGGCAACGGCCGCTGTCGAAGAGCTCATCTGGAAACTCCGTGGAGAGTATACTATCCTCATCGTGACCCACAACATGGCCCAGGCCCGTCGCGCTTCCGACGAGTGTGCGTTCATGCTGATGGGCAAGATGGTGGAGCACCGCCGAACAGAGGACCTTTTCCTTACGCCGAACAGTCAGAAGACTGCCGATTACATCGAGGGACGCTACGGCTGAGTCCTTTCCGTCCGCTACTTCTTTGTGGCCGGTGATGCCTTGGGGGCGTCCTCCTTTTGGTACCTGTCCCTGAGCACGTTGGAAACCGTCTGCAGGATGGCGCGGATGGTGGTCTCCTCGTCGTGGTTCGTGATGATGGGGATGTCGTAGTCCTCCGCTTCATCGAGCAGGAAACTCTGCAGGTCCCAGATATGCTCGAAGTGCTGGATATAGCGCTCACTGCGTCGGGACTGGATCAACTGTCCCCGCCCGACCAGCCGCTTCTTGAGTCGCTTCTCTTTGATGACCGCCAGAAGCACAGGCACGACGACGAAATCAGACTTCTGCGCGATGTAGGCCATGAGACGCGGGTGCAGGTGAACGCCTTCCATGATGAGCGAGACGCTCTCGTTGGCGGTTCGGTTGAGCACCCCTTCTATACCCACACCCACCTGTGAGGACTGGGTCAGATAGCCCTGAATCATGTCTTCGGAGGTAGCGGTCTCCCCGCCCATGGGAAGTTTGGTGTAGGCTTCGAAAGACGAGGTGTGCAGTGTCGGAATCAGGCGTTCCGGAACGAGCAAACGCATGATCTCCCGAAGCATGTCCGTGGACTGGGTTCGCACGATGTCAAGCCGATGGGCAATCTCCGCCCCGACCGAGCTCTTGCCGCTCCCCGTCGTCCCACCAATCAGGATGACCATCGGTTTTCCACTGAGGGAGAACCGGACCCATCGCTCGTAATCGGCTGCCGCGTGGGGATGCTTCAGCGCCCCGAGCGCAGCCAGGACGCGCTGGGTCAACTCCTTCGAAGAGATCTCTGTCTTCCCTTCCTCGATCAATGCGGTCTCGATCCCGGAAGCAATGTCGTGCAGTTGCTCCCGTGGCAAGGCGCAGATCTCAAGGCTGTCGGTCAATTGCCCTTTGGAAAACGGTGCATCCGAGCCGTCGGAGGTGGTTACCCGAATGGTGGGCGTTTCGAAACGGCTGCGTAGGTAGGCCTCGGCAACGTCGTTATGCCCCCGTTTCTCGAGAACCCGGACCACCAGGGCCCGCAATTCATTTCCTGAAATCTCGCCTTTCTTGGCCAACCGATCCCGAACCACGGAGGCCACCTCGTAGGCTTCTTCGAATGGAAGTCCGGCCTTTTGAAGGGAACGGGTCAGGATTCCCCGGAGGAAGGGGACAGACGCTCCCTCGGAGGCGCTGGTGATCAGAAGACGGCCGGATTTGTTGCTTGCCACAGAGGACGGAGTCCAGTTTCGGAAGGGCGGAACGCATTTCGTAAACTACACAGGACATCCGACGCAACCAATCCGAACCTCCATGCCCGCCGTACTGGATGGCGACACCCTGCTCCGGCTGCTCGAATCCACCCTGCTGATCGAAGCACTGCGCCAGGGATTCCGTGAAACCCGCAGCCAGCCGCCCCGCGTGCACCTTCCGCTGCAGGGTGTCGGGGTCAATGATGCAACCCTCTTGCTCATGCCTGCCTGGAATGAGGCGTATACCGGGGTCAAGACAGCCACCATCCACCCTTCGAACGGCCTCATCGGACTTCCGAGTGTCCACGCCTCCTACCTGCTCAAGGAAACAGCCACGGGCCGGGACCTGGCAGTCCTGGATGGAACCGTTCTCACCCGCCTTCGCACGGCTGCGGCGTCTGCATTGGCCAGCGACTATCTGTCACGGGCGGATGCCCGCACCTTATTGATGGTCGGCGCCGGTTCATTGGCACCTCACCTCATCCGGGCCCATGCAGCCGTGCGGCCACTGGAGCGCGTCCTCATTTGGAACCGCTCTCAAGAAGCAGCCCATCGTGTGGGCCTCCTGATTGATATGCCCGTCGAGATCGTGGCTGACCTGGAAGCGACAATTCCACAGGCGGACATCATATGCTGCGCCACGCTGTCAACTGCAGCCCTCATACGCGGTCATCTTGTCCGGCCGGGCACTCACGTGGACCTCGTGGGTGCCTACCGTCCGGACATGCGGGAGTGCGACAGTGCGCTCATCGAGCGCGCAGAGGTGTACGTGGACACATACGAGGGGGCGCGGCACGAAGCCGGGGACTTGATCCTCGCAGCAGCCGAAACGGGCTGGTCCCTCGATATGGTCCGTTCCGACCTGGCTGGCCTGGCTTCGGGCCGCGCCCCCGGACGCACCCGACCGGAAGCCTTAACACTTTTCAAGTCAGTCGGCGCCAGCCTGGAAGACCTGATTGCCGCCGGTCTGGCCTGGGAGCGTTTTCAGGCCGGCCACGGGGCCTAGCGCAGGTACATGCGGGGTGCTTCCCCGGCGATGATAGCTTCGATTTCGAGGTGTTTCATGATAGGCGAGGCCTTGACCTTAGCCATCAGCACTTCCTCGATCTGGAAGAGACCGGTCGCATTGTCCATCTGGATGGAGATACGCACCGGTTTGTTGGACCCCGCTCCAATTTCTACCCGACTGATGGTATTTGCCGAGAAGCGGTGCATGTCCCCGACTTCGGGTTCGGATTGCAGGTTGAATGGAATCAATGACCGGCCTTTTGTCATGTCCGTCCCGTCGGCCACGAGCACGGTGCCGGCCTCAATGGAATGGATCCGGACCTTGGCCATATGCCCAACGATGACCTCATGGATCATGGAGCGCAGGACAACCTGCCGACTGAGATCATCAGGAAACAGCCATGACAGGTATTCCCGGATGATGGGATCAATCAGATTGATGGCGTGCCACTCGTGATCCTGTCTTGCCACACCCATGCCGGCATCATGCAGGAAACATCCCAGGGCAACGGCCACTTGCGAGTCCACGTACGTGCCGGCATGCTCGCGCTCCAGGCTGGTCTGGACGCCCCCCTGGTGCATCAGATCCAGGATCTTGAGTGCGTTGTAGGTGGTGATCCGCGCATGTACCGGCCCGTGGTCGTTGTACCCCAGGCGGCGGACTGAGACTACATTGGCGTAGGAATGATACAGGTTTATCTCCTTGTCCGAGAGCAGACGCTCCATGAGGGTGTGTACCTGTCCCGTGGTCCGTTCCAACAGGACCCTGTTCAGCTTCTCTTCTTTCGGGGTGGAATCCCTCCAATCAGGTACGGAAGTATGGCTCATGCCGTTGTGTGTTGATTGCTGGTTGTGTTGCCGAC
>JAQCDI010000050.1 GCA_027620595.1 Bacteroidota bacterium
GCCACGAAGGTGAAGAAAGCCCGGTTGGCCTTGCGCTTGGTGCCGGTGCGCGGGTTTTCCGCCTGCACACTGATCTCCACTTCCATGGAGGTGCGGAATGCCCGGTTCACCCAGCTGTGCAGTGTGACGATTTCCGATTGGAGGATGGGAGAATGGAATTCCACAGTATCTACGGAAGCGGTCACCGATACCACACCGGCGTGTCGCTGCGCAGAAATGGCGGCGCAAACATCCATCCAGTGCAGCAGACGTCCGCCCATCAGATTGCCCAGCCCATTGGTGTCGTTGGGCAGGACAAGTTCACTCATGACGGTCTGCGAGGCCGAGGGGGCTTTGCCTTCGAGGTCGTGGCTCACGTTTTCTGCTTTTTCTTCTTGGCGGCAGGGAAGAGGATGTTGTTGAGGATAAGCCGGTATCCCGGGGATTGCTTGTGCAGGCTCAAGTCGGTCGGCTCATCGCTGACAAAATGCTGGTAATCTTCCGGATCATGGCCCCCATAGAACGTGAAGGTGCCTTCGCCGAACGTTCCGTGCAGGTAGCGCACTTCATTGCGCCCCGGCGCTTCGGCAAGGATGACGACATTGGGCTTGACCAGCGGCTTGCGGAAGTTGGTGGTCTGACCGATGAATCCCTTGACCGTGGCCACATGGTTCTGGGTGAGCATGGTGGGCACCTGGTCATATTTGGCGCTGAACTCGAACAAGGTGAAGTAGTCGACGGCAGGGTTGCGCAGGGGCTGTGGAGGCAGACCGGCGTCGATGTCCGAGTGCTCATATTCCCGGGAATTGAATTCCGGCCGGAAGTCAGTGAAAGCAAAGGTGTTGCTGTAGTCCAGTCGGGAAACCGCGTCCGGATCTACCGGGTCTCCGTCGTACTCGGCCGGAACGATGTCCGTTTGGGCCGCCGCCAGGGCAATGTCGAAGGTGTCCGTTCCCGAGCACATGGCGAACAGGAATCCTCCGCCACCCACATAGGCTCGGATGCGCTGTACGACAGCCAGTTTCATTTCGCTCACTTTGCGGAATCCATTGCGCCGTGCGGCCATTTCAGCCTGGCGTTGTTGCTCGATGTACCAGGCCGTGGAGCGGAAACTGAAGAACTTTCCGTACTGGCCGGTGAAGTCCTCGTGGTGCAGATGCAACCAGTCGTATTCGTCCAGGGCGCCCTGCAGGACATCGTCGTCATAGATCATTTCGTAGGGGACTTCCGCGTAATTGAGGGCCAACAATACGGCGTCGTCCCAGGGAAGTGTTTGATCGGGTGCGTAAACGGCGATGCGCGGCGGTTTTTCGAGCCGTACCACGGCCGTGTTGGTGGCATCACTTTCCACTTCCGAGATGATGGCGGCCGTACGGGATCCGTTGATCACTTCGAAATGGACGCCGCGAACCCGCAACTCGGCTTCGAGATCGGACTGTCGGGTCAACAGGAAGGATCCTCCGCGGTAATTGAGCAACCAGTCCACATCCATGCTGCGCTCCAGGGCCCAGAAGGTGACCCCATAGGCTTTCAGGTGATCGGACTGTGATTCGTCCATGGGGATCAGGATGTCCTGGGCCCGGACCATGGACGGCACAAAGGCCAAGAACAGAAAAAGGATCACGTTTCGAGTCATCATCATGTCGGCTCAGACGTTTTCACCGCGGAGTCGGCGGATGGATTCACGAACCCGGGGAATGAGCAGGCTACCCGGAAACTCGGTCAGCACGCGTTGATACGTACGCAAAGCGTCTTCCTCCAACCCGATTTCCGTTTGAAGGTCGGCTGCCAGCATCAGGGCGCGGGCCCCGAAGAAGCCGCGGGGAAAAAGGAGCGGTATCTGGAGGAACGTGGAAATGGCCGCTTCGGACTGCCCTGAACGGGCCTGCAGTTCTGCTTTCTGCATCATCATGTCATCGGCCAGGGCATGCTGACCGAATTCATCCATCAGGTCGTCAAGCTGGTGTTCCGCCACGTTGTAGTCCCGCTGCCGCGTCAGCAGTTGGATTCGGGCAAACCGGCGCAAGGGCGTATTGAGCGAGTCCGGCCCCATGCTTTCGATGAGCAGGACTTTCATGTCGATGGCATTGTTGGCCACATCGGTCGAGGTGTTTTCCTGCATGGCGCGGGTAAAGCTTTCCGCGGCCTCGAAATCTCCCTGATAAAAGTGCAGCAGGGCCAACTCATAGCGGGCCAGGTCGGCCAGATCACCCGTTCGCAGACGGGTCAGAAGCCGGGTAAATGCCATCCTGGCGTCTTCCAGTCGACCTTCTGTGACAGCCAACCGGCCCAGATCGTAGGCAGCCTGATCGGCCGCATCCGTCTGGGGGTAGCGCGACACGACTTCGGTCAACACCGTTTCGGCAGCGGGAAGGTCAAAGAATACATCCTGCTGCAGGGCGCCGATGCGTCGAAGGACATCCGGATACTGCGGATGCTGCGGATACTCGATGAGGAAGCGCTGATAGGTGGCCAGTGCCTCATCCCAGTGGCTGCTTTCCAGGCGGTTGCCGGCGGTGTCGAATACGCGTTCTCCCACCTCTTCCGCCCACTTTTCCTGCATCATGGCCAGGCCGCGCATGGCTTCCGGCGCCGATGCGGCCTCCGGGTAGCGCTGCAGGACCTCGTCGAAGGCTTCCAGGGCCACATCCCACGCTCCGCCATCCGCGGCCACCAGGCCGAAGCCGAACAGCATCCGCCCTTGCTCGCGCTCGAGTCGGTCAATGCCACGGTATACTTCCAGGGCTTCGCGGAACGCATCTCCCTCGACGAGCAACCAGCCCAGGAATTCCCGGTAGGCCCGGTTTAGAGGTTCGCGCGCCACCCCATCCCGCGCCACGACCAGACACTCCTCGATGGCCTCGGGAGAGGTCAGGAACTGGCTGAGCTGGCTCTTTATGTAGCTGAGCTGGTTCTGGTTGAGGGACAGGAGCTCGAGGTACTTCTCGACGGCTTTGGCCGGCTGGCTCGTCAGATTGTACAGGTAGGCGAGGTCCGTCTGGAACAGGGTCTCGTTGTCCATCGAGGTTCGCCCCTTTTCCAGTACGTCGATGGCCCAGTCGAAGAGACGAAGGTCCATCAGGGAGCGATATACCAGCAGGTAGACACTCGGAGAGGAGGGGTTGGTTGCGATGGCGGCGTCCCATTGGGCACGGGCGCCGGCTTCGTCCCCTTTGAGGAAGAGAAGCCGGGCTTTCTCGGCCAGAAAGGACGTGGGGGCGGATTCGGTGGCCATCTTGCGGTCCACCAGGGCGATGGCCGCGTCGTAGCGCTTCACGCTTTCATAGGCCTCTCGGAGCCGTTCGTAGAATACGTGGGTGCCCGGGCTCTCTTCGTAGAGGGTCTCAAGCATGCCGATGGCCCGTTCGTACTGTGCAGCACGCAGGAAAGACTCGGCCAACTGGAAGCGACCTACCTGGGACTCTTCAAGGTTCTGGGCCTGCAGCACGGGAATCCACAAGATGGAAGCCAGGAGGATACCGGTCAGAAAGCGAAGGGTTGGCTGCATGCGGTCGATCAGTCGGGCAAGGATCCGGGACGGCAGGAAAGACCGGGTGCCGTGGGAGAAGGGAGCCCCTCTGGGCCGCTTTAATATCGCCCCGGTTGCCCGTATGTTTCGGCGCCCCACGAATTGCCTGATCTGCAGCAACCCTACCCTTCGAATGGAATCCACCGTCGCGCCCGTGCACCTGGTTGTCCTCGGATCCACGGGATCCATCGGGACGCAGACACTGGATGTGGCGCGCGCCTTCCCTGACAGGATCCGGGTGGTGGCCCTGGCGGCCGGGTCTAACGATGCGCTCCTCGAAGCGCAGATCCGTGAGTTCCGTCCCGAAAGGGTGGCCCTCGCCGATCCCGAAGCAGCCCACCGGCTGGCTGCGAGAAGCGGTCTTGCAGTGGCTTCCGGACCGGAGGGCGTGCGTTCCGTAGCCTGTCACGACCCCGCAGATGTGGTGATCACGGCCATGGTCGGAGCGGCAGGACTGTTGCCGACCATGGATGCCATTGCGCTCGGCCGTCGTATAGGCCTTGCCAACAAGGAGACCATGGTGGTGGCGGGCGATCTCATCCGCGAAGCGTGCGCACGGTCCGGTTCGGAGATCATCCCTGTTGACAGCGAGCATTCGGCCATATATCAATGCCTGGTGGGCGAACCGCAGGAATCGGTGTCCCGCCTCATCCTTACGGCCTCGGGTGGTCCGTTCCGGGAGCGGCCCGTGGAGACGTTCGACGCCGTTACCCGTCAAGAGGCCCTTGCGCACCCAAACTGGGACATGGGCCCCAAGATTACCGTGGATTCGGCCACCATGATGAACAAGGGACTCGAGGTCATCGAGGCCCGATGGCTGTTCGACATTCCGGCAGAGCGGTTGGCCGTGGTCATCCATCCGCAGTCCATCATCCACTCCATGGTGGAATTCGTGGACGGATCGAGCAAAGCCCAGTTGGGCCCACCCGACATGCGGGTTCCCATCCAGTACGCCATCAGTGCGCCAGCCCGCTGGCCTGCGGATCATCCTCGGGTGGACTGGAGGGAGCCGATGCAGCTTACGTTTTCCGAGCCGGATCCGCTGCGTTATCCCTGTTTGGCACTTGCGTGGGAGGCTCTTGAGCAGAGGGGGAGCAGTGGCGCCATCCTGAACGCGGCCAATGAGGCGGCGGTGGCCCACTTCCTTGCCGGAAGAATCCGTTTCACCAGGATTCCTGAATTGATCCGCGGGGCCATGACGGAGCTGGCCGGTCTGCCGGGAGGTCTGCTTCTGGAGCGGATGCAGGCGGATTCCGCTGCGCGCACCTGGGTTGATGGACGGGTAGGTTCCCCATCCTGATTCGACCGAAGAAAGGCAAAGCCCGATTCGGAAGGAACTACCCGGCCAAGCGGGGAATTACACCCGGCTCGGAGACGCAGATTCTTTGCCCACGACAACGCCCCAACGCGCTTCATGGACGCGATCCTGAACTTCCTTCCCTACATCGGCTGGGTCCTGCTGGCCATCATGATCCTCGTGTTCATCCACGAATTGGGTCACTTCCTTTTTGCCAAGCTTTTTGGCATGCGCGTGGATAAGTTTTCGGTGGGCTTCCCACCGAAAATCATCGGCAAGCAGGTTGGCGAAACCGAATACGTCCTGGGTTTGACGCCCCTGGGCGGGTACGTCAAGATTGCCGGCATGGTGGACGAGAGCATGGACACCGACGAACTGGCCCAGGAGCCCAAGCCTTGGGAATTCCGTTCGAAGCCGGTCTGGCAGCGCATCCTTGTCATCACGGGAGGGGTGCTGTTCAACATCATTCTTGCCGGGATCATCTTCATCGGCCTCAAAGCCACCTATGGTGAGGCCTACGATCCGGCGGTCGGCGCGGTGCTTGTACAGGAGGGGTCGGTTGCCTCGTCGATGGGCATCCGGACCGGGGACCTGATCGTGGCCGTCAACGGGAAGCCGGTGGATGTCCTCGAAGGACTCTCAGGTATGGAGGAATTGCTGTTGGCCGATCCCCTGATCATCGACGTGGATCGTGATGGGCAGTCCATCCGGGTTGAAGGCCCCCGGGACATCATGACGCAGTTGAACCAGAATGAAGGGGCATTCGGCATCGATTTCGACCCGCCAATCGTCGGCTTTGTGGGCGCGGGCACGTCTGCTTCCGACGCCGAACTGCGGGCGGGGGATCATATCGTGGCCATCGGGGACAGCCTGATCACCTTCTTCCATCAGATCACGCCGGCGCTTCAGGCCACGTCCGGGGACGCTTATACCCTTCGTTTCCTCCGGCCCGATTCGACTGCAGCCGTTCCCCTCGGCCAGGCTGTCCGACTTCCCGATTCGCTGCAAGCTGTGGGGGGCACACTGTATGATGTGCGGATTGCCCGGGCGGCGGATTCCGAAGAACCCGTGGTCCTGGGTATCAACCAGTACCTCCGACTCAAGGAATATTCCTTCCCCGAGGCGGTGGTCAGCGGCGTGGCGGATACCTGGCTCAATACGCGCATGGTGGCCTCAAGCCTGAAGCGGATTTTCGTGGGGCAGGACAGCTTCCGTCAGAATATCGGCGGGCCTGTCATGATTGCCCGGGGAACACGGGAAGCCGCAGATCGGGGCGCCCCGTACTTCTGGCAGATTGTGGCCATGCTCTCCATCACGTTGGCCATCATCAACATCCTGCCCATTCCAGCACTCGATGGCGGGCATCTCGTGTTCCTGATCTACGAAGGCATAGCGCGGCGTGAACCGTCGCTCAAGATCCGCATGGCCCTCCAGCAGGTCGGGATGGTCATCCTGCTGGCCTTCATGGTTTTCGTGATATTCAACGACATCCTGAAGCTCTGAGGCCCACGGTTGCCCGATCCTGCTCAACATACGGTTGCCGAACTCCAGGCTAGAGGGCCGCTTCCTGAACACATTGCCGTCATCATGGATGGCAATGGTCGGTGGGCCCGACAGAAAGGATTGCCCCGTGTCGAGGGTCACCGGCAGGGTGTGCATTCCGTTCGCGATGTGACCGAAGCGTGCGCCGAACTCGGCGTTCCGCACCTGACCCTGTATACCTTTTCGACCGAGAACTGGAATCGGCCGAAGGCAGAGGTTTCGGCATTGATGAAGCTGCTCATCAACGCCCTGCGAAGGGAGGCACAGACCTTCCAGGACAACAACATCCGGCTCACAGCCATTGGGGACATAGGGCACCTGCCTGCACAGGCGCAGGAGGAACTGGAGTCCCTGATGGAGGACACCAGTGGGAACGAGAGGATGACCCTTACCCTGGCCCTGTCCTACAGCGGCCAGTGGGATCTGACGAATGCAATGCAAGCCATCGGGAGGGCAATACGGGACGGTCGTTTGGAACCCGAGTCCATTACGGCCGAAGGTGTTGCGTCCCATCTTTCCACATTCCCGATGCCGGATCCGGATCTGTTGGTCCGAACCGGGGGAGAGCAGCGCATCTCGAACTTCATGCTCTGGCAGCTGGCCTACACCGAGCTGCATTTTTCCCCGGTCTACTGGCCCGATTTCCGACGACAGCACCTTTTCGACGCCATTAGCGATTTCCAGGACCGGGAACGTCGTTTTGGTCGGGTGTTAAGCCCACAGGATGAATGATCCCAACGCCGACTGGGGACAATATCCGAGGTCATTCCTCGTTTCCCCGGTACGGCAAATGGCCCTTCCCCTCGAGGAAACCCGCTCTGCGGGGTGGCCGTTCATCCGTCCTCCCGTGCTGAAGGACCCCGAAGACACCGACTCCAACCCCCTGCTCATGCGTCTGAGAGCTTTTTTTGTCCTCCTTGCCCTGCTTGTTTCCGCCATGCCTGTTGCGGCTCAATCAGGAAACGGGCCGGTGACAACAGGCAGCAGCACCGGCATTTCCCCGGAAATACTGGAAATTCTCGGAATCTCCGTCGAGGGGGCATCGGACGAGTATGCCAACAGCTTCATCCAGCAGACGTCCAGGTTGCAGGTAGGGCAGAAGTTGACGGTGCCGGGCGATCCGGCCCTTGGCGACGCCATCCGCGCCATCTACCGTCTCCGCACCTATGAGGACGTGCAGATCATGCAGGAGCGTAGGGTTGGGCAGGGCGTCTACTTGGTGATCAGGGTCCGGGAAGTCCCGAAACTCAAGGAATACACCTTCGAGGGTGTCAAGAAGGGGCACGCCAAGGACCTGCGCAAGGAAGTACCGCTTGTGGCACGGGGCCCGGTCCACGAGAACAGCATTGCGCGCAGCGTCCAGATCATCGAGGAGTTCTATGCCGAAAAAGGCCGGCCGCTTTCGACGATCGATATTGAGCGCACCGAGAACGAGGACAACACGGTATCCCTGCAGTTCAACATCGAGAAGGGGCCCAAAGTCAAGGTCAAGGAGCTGATCGTCAATGGCAATGAGGGACTCTCCGAAAATGCCATCGCCAAGGCCATGAAAACCAAGCCCAAAGGCGGCTGGCGCTTCTGGCGCAGCGGCAAGCTGGACCGGTCCGAGTATGAGAAGGACATGGGTCGGGTAGTGGACCGATACAACGAACGCGGCTACTATGACGCCGAGGTGCTGCGTGATTCGGTCTACATCGTCGATGCCGACAAGAAAGAGCCTTACATGGTCGTGGAGGTGGATGTGCGCGAAGGGCCGCAGTACCACATCCGGGACATTTCGTGGGAGGGCAATACGCTCTATTCCGATGCGCAGCTGAATGAGCGCCTTGGATTCGTTTCAGGGGATGTCTACAACTCGACGAAGCTGACCGAGAACCTCTACGGGGTAGGCAAGAACTCCGACGTTTCAAGCCTCTACTTCAACAGCGGCCACATGCGTTTCCGGGTCGATCCGATCATTTCGGTGGAGGGGGACAGTCTGGATCTGGTGTTTGACGTGTTCGAGGGGGAGATCTACGAGTATGGCACGATTGCCATCGCCGGGAATTCCAAGACCAAGGAGCACGTGGTGCGTCGGGAGCTGACCACGATTCCCGGCAACACCTTCTCGCGCAGTCAGATCCAGGAGTCCATCCGACGACTCATGCAGCTGAACTACTTCACGCAGGAGTCCTTGGCAGCGGGTCCGGGTGTGGATATCAAGGAAGAGAGCAAGACAGTTGACCTCCAGTACAATCTGGAAGAGACGGGCACGCAGCAGCTCGAGCTGTCAGGCACGTGGGGCCGTTTCGGGTTGATCCTGATGTTGCGCTTCAACTTCAACAACTTCTCGATGCAGGACGCCTTGAAAGGGGATGCCTGGGCACCCATTCCTTCGGGGGATGGGCAGTCGTTCTCGCTGGGAATCCAGACGAATGGACGTCGCTACCAGCAGTATTCGCTCTCGTTCACGGAGCCCTGGTTCCGTGGACGGCCCCGTCAGTTGGGTGCGTCCACGTCCTTCTCCCGCATTTCGGGATACACCTACTACATCAGCGACGATGATGCCGGGCAGCTACTGACGTTCTCCCAGCGGGTGTTCTATTCCCAGCGGCTCAAGTGGCCGGATCCATGGTTCACGACCACGACCCAGCTCGGATTCCAGTACTACAACAATCAGGACTGGATTTCCACGCTTCCGTCTGGCGTCAGTCAGGAAGTGACCATCACGCAATCGCTGTCCCGCAACAGCACCGACTCGCCGCTATTCCCGTCTGAGGGGTCCAATTTCAATCTTTCAGTTGAAATTGCGCCTCCTGTCGGCAAGCTGATCCAGTACCACAAGTGGAATCTGAGCAGTTCCTGGAATACGCCGATTGCGCCGAAGCTCGCTTTGGGATTCAGCGCCAATTACGGCTACATCGGATCCCTTACCGGGGAGGAGGTGGCCTTTGAGCGGTTCATTGTCGGTGGTTCGCCCTTCGAAACCCAAGGATTCTACAGCTATTTCGGCAAGGATATCGTCTACATGCGCGGCTACCCTCTCGGAGCCCTCGGACCCCGCAGTGCCGACAACGATCCCTTCGGCGGCCGCTTCCTGAACAAGTATTCTGCCGAGCTCCGCTGGAGGGCCATTTCGTCCGAGCAGCTGCAGGCGGCACCGTATTTGTTTCTTGATGCTGCAAACGCCTGGGACGGATTCAATGCATACAACCCGACGGACCTTTACCGCTCAGCCGGCTTCGGCATGCGGTTCTTCCTGCCCATCCTGGGCATGGTGGAGATGGCCTATGGGTACAATTATGACGAGTTCGAGCCCATCAACTCCAAACACGACGGGTCCAAGAAGTGGACGTTCCAGTTCAGTCTGGGTCAGGGATTCGGACAGTAGTCGCCCTGACAGTCCACTTTTGCATACACCCCGGTCCTTCCCGCGAGGTGAACGATCATGACGAAAACAGCCTTCCGATTCTTTCCTGTTTTTCTTCTGCTCCTGATGTTCCTGCCGGGTGCCGCGTCCGCCCAGCAGAAGATCGGATACATTGATTCGGACTATATCCTCGGCCAGATGCCCGAGTATGCCACCGTTCAGCAACAGCTGGATCGGATGGCCCAGTCCTGGCAGCAGGAACTGGATGAACTGAAAGAGGAGCTGGACGAGAAATTCCGCGATTATCAGGCCCGGGAGCTTCTTTATACGAATGAGGAGCGCCAGCGTCGGCGTCAGGAGATCGTACAGGAGGAAGAAGCCCTCGAGCGTCTGCGGGTCAAATACTTCGGCCCCGAAGGAGACATTTTCCTCCAGCAGGAGCAGCTCATGCGACCCGTTCAGGAGAAAATCTTGCAGGCCATCCACGACGTAGCGTCCTCGGAAGGATATGACTACATCTTCGATGCGGCAGGCGAATTCCTGTTCATGTTCAAGCGCGACCAGTACAACCTTTCAGACACGGTACTGCGAGAACTTGGCATAGACGTTGAGAGTACTCGCGGCTGAAAAGCGTCCTTTCCATCATCAGCAACCGGATGCGTTCTGACGGCATCCATCATCTCCGGATGTCTGCATCCGGATGAGCCATCCCAACATGAAAAACTCCCTTCTTTCCCTCTTGACCGCCGTCCTGTTTGTCGGCTCCCTGAATGGGGCCCAGGCTCAGACCCAGGTCATCAAGATCGGTTATGCCGATCCGGAGATCATCATCACCTACATGCCGGAGTACCAGACGGTGCAGCAGCAGATGGCGGTGGAATACCGCACCAGCCAGGAAGCCTTGCAGGCGCTGGCCGAGGATTTCCAGGAGCGCGTGGATCGCTACCAGCGCCAGCAGCCCCTGTTGTCGGAAGAGCGCCGTGCCGAGCGCGAAGCCGAACTGGCCACGCTGCAGCAGGAAATCCAGAGCTCCGCAGCCGCCAAGGATGACGAATTGGCTTCCCGCCAGGAAGAACTGATGGCTCCGCTGCTCCAGAAGGTGCAGGATGCCATTGATGCCATCGCTCAGGCCAAAGGCCTTGATATGGTGATCCGTTCCCCGGCGCTCCTGTATGTCAATCCGGATCGCGTGATCAACATCAACATCGACATCGCCCGCCGTTTGGGCATCGAGGTGGATGAGGATCAGGTTTCCGACGTCAACTGATACTCCCTTGCCTTTGGTGGACAGGCGGGCGCCCACAGG
>JAQCDI010000051.1 GCA_027620595.1 Bacteroidota bacterium
CCGATGCCCGCAGGTCCCGGGAAGCCCTGATGCGGGGCGGATCATGGCGGCAGAAACACCGCGCACGGCGGCGGTATGCGGCCATGCGGCGCTGGATGGAACGGGATGCGTGCCGGCGATGGGGGGTACTCGGCTACTTCGGGGAGCATGCGGCCGACCGCTGTGGCGGCTGCGATGTGTGCGACAGCCGCGACGCATGACACTGCTGATCGGGCCCGGGTTCAGCGGCCTGCGGCCACGTCCACGGCGCGATTGTAGACGGCCAAGAATCGTTCCGGGTCGGCGCTGTAGGCCGAAGCTTGTGCCGAGAACGTTGGATAGTCCAGACCATTGGCGGCCAGCACGGAGTCACGCAGGGCACTGTCCGGGACGAAAACATCGTTCTCCATATCCAGCAGGGCAGCTGCATCGGCGAAGTGCAGATCGGCCAGGAGTTCGGCAAAAACGGAGTCAGCCGCTGTCAATGCCACCTCCTGCGCAGCGGGATCCGATCCACAACCGACGGACCAGGCCAGGCAGACCGCGAGCAGGCCGGACGGGAAGCGTGTGCCTGCCTTGCCCATCAGTCGGAAGCGGCCTGGCTGGTGACGGTCTGCGCGGCCAGCACTTCGTTTTGGTTCTGGAACGTATGGGCAATCACTTCCATATGGCGCAGGAATTCGCGCTTGTCGTAACCCGGCGCGAAGACCATGCCATCGATCATGTACAGTCGGCGGGAATCGTCGTCGTAGAACGTGTAGGTCAGGAACGGTCCGCCCATGCCCCATTCGGCCAGGTGGCCGTCGTCCTTGCGCTCCACCATGTGCCACAGTCCGCGCGTTTCGTAGGCAAACCGGCCCAGGAAATCCACATTCTCGGTGGTCAGCTCACGCCGGTAGTCGATGGTCACGAAGCCCTCTACATTGCCCTGGATGTACGTTTCCGTCAGCCGATCCCTTGCTTCATGGATCCACTCCGGGGTAAGGTTGGCCGGATTGAAATCATCGACATAGTAGACGAAGAGGCTGCGCCAGGAGTTGGAGTCGATCACTCGCCGCAACCAGACGAAGTTGGTGGTGTCGATGGCCGAGAAATAGTCGTGCTGGATCTTGACCCGGAACCCGTGCTTGTCCAGCAGCGCCTGTTCCATGTCCACCTGCCGGCCCTTTTCGAACATGTCGAGCTCGACGCGCTGGCGGGTGATGTCGTTGAACTGATAGCGGATGTCCTCGCCCCGGTTCTCAAGCTCGGCTACGATGCTCTCCACGGTGTCGCCGAAGACATAGATCACCTGCTGACCGCTGCGCCAAAGGTCCCGACGGGGAATGATGGAGACGCCGCCGCTGCGGATAGACTCCAGTGCCTGCGGGTCAAGTCGGGAACGGAGGAACTCGGCCTCCCGCGTCGAATCCGCAAGGGGCGCCACAAAAATGATGTTCTTCTGCTTCTGGATGGTCTCGAGGGTGGTCTGCGAGACCAACGAGAGCCGTCGAAGCGTGAACTCGCGCTCCGGCGCAGGCAACGTACCCAGGTAGGGCGCCAAATGGCCCCTCACAGCGTCGCCAAGCTCCGCATTCCAGTGCGTGGAATCCATGACCACCACCACTTCGCCTTCCCGTCCAACGGCCGCTGGTTTGTATTCCAGGGACTCACAGCCGGTGGCGAAAAGGACGGCCGCCAGGATGGCGGCAGGATAGAGACGGATGGAGGTGCGGATCATGGTTCAGAAAACAGGTCTGCAGAGGGAATACAACACAGGAACCGTTGATTCGGTTCGCTTCGGACGCGGGTCAGCGCTTCGTGCCGGCCTTGAGGTCTGCCACGAACGCCGTGACGGCGTCCAGGCGGTCCTGGTGCCCGAGAGTGGGATCATCCCATAGAGCCCCCACGAAATCCACGAGAGCCGATCCGACGATGGCACCATCGGCGGCCGACACCATGGCCCGGACGTTGGCGGCCGAGCGGATCCCGAAACCGACCAGCACCGGATTGCGCCGGATGGTACTGCGGATGCGACGCAGATAGTCCAGGATGGGGTCCTGGTCTCCGGTGTCACTTCCGGTGACCCCGGTAACCGAGACGGCATAGACGAATCCGGAAGAAAGCTCATCAATCCGCTCCAGACGTTCGGTCGGGGTGGTGGGAGATACGAGACAAACGGTGTCCACTCCGTGCTCGGCCGCGGCCCGGAAGAACGGCGAATCCGGATCCGGCAACACGTCGGGCAGAATGACACCCTGTACTCCTGAAGAGCCGGCGTCCCGGAAAAAGTTGCTGATCCCGTAGCGCATGACCGGGTTGCCATAGCCCATGAGCAGGAGCGGGGTGTCCGAGGATGCCGTGAAAGCGGCCGCATGGGCCAGCGTATCCTTCATCGTGATGCCGCCGGCAAGGGCCCTGGCGCTGGAGCGCTGGATGGGCAGTCCCTCGGCCAGGGGATCGCTGAACGGCATACCCAATTCGATGAAGTCGGCACCTCCCGCATCCATGGCTCGCAGCAGGTCAGGCGTGGCCTGCCGCTGAGGGAATCCGCTGGTGATGAACAGCCCCAGCGCCTTTTCCTGGCGGTCGAGCAGGGATTGGAGATGGGTTCGGAGTCGGGACATCAGGTAGGGCGCAGAATGGTGGGGAGGGGCCTGGTCAGAGCGCTTCAGCAATGGTGGCCATGTCCTTGTCTCCACGGCCCGAGCAGTTGAGGACAATGAGCTCGTCGGGCCGCGTGGAGGGTGCGAAGCGTGCCAACCCGGCCACGGCATGGGCCGTTTCGAGGGCTGGGATGATGCCTTCAGTTGAGGACAGCAGCTTGACGCCTTCCAACGCTTCCGCGTCCGTGGCCGGGATGTACTCCACGCGGCCCGACTCCTTGAGCCATGCGTGCTCCGGGCCGACACCGGGGTAATCAAGCCCTGCCGAGATGGAGTGGGCCAGCTGTACCTGCCCTTCCTCATCCTGCAGCAGATAGCTCAGGGCGCCGTGTAGGATGCCGGGCGAACCGAGGGTCAGGGTAGCAGCATGACGCCCATCCAGGCCTTCCCCCGAAGCTTCCACGCCGATGCAACGCACCGACGGCTCATCGAGGAACGGGTGGAACAGGCCGATGGCATTCGAGCCGCCTCCCACACAGGCCACCAGGATGTCCGGCGTCGAGCGACCTTCTTTTTCTTCCAATTGGGCCCGGACTTCCCGGCCGATGATGGTATGGAAATCCCGGACCATCGCCGGATAGGGATGCGGCCCCACCACCGAACCGATGATGTAGAATGTGTCCCGGACGTTGGTCACCCAATCCCGGATGGCCTCGTTCGTTGCATCCTTGAGGGTCTGGGAGCCGCTCGTGGCCGGTCGGACCTCGGCACCCAGCAGGCGCATCCGCTGGACATTCAGGCGCTGGCGCTCCATGTCCTCGGCGCCCATGTAGACCACACACGGCATGCCGAAGCGGGCACACACGGTGGCCGTGGCCACTCCGTGCTGGCCGGCCCCGGTTTCGGCAATGATGCGCGTCTTGCCCATGCGGCGCGCCAACAGGATCTGGCCGATGGCGTTGTTGATCTTGTGCGCTCCAGTATGGCACAGGTCTTCCCGCTTCAGATAGATCCGGCCTCCGCCGAGGTGCTGCGTCAACCGTTCGGCATACGTCAGCGCCGTGGGCCGCCCCACATAGTCCCTGAGCAGGCCATGATAGCAGGCCTGGAATGCCGGATCATGCCGGGCCTCCTCGAAGGCGCGCGTCAGATCCTCCAACGCGGGAACGAGGATCTCGGGCACGAAAGCGCCGCCGAATGCGCCGAAATAACCGCGTGCGTCGGGGAGGGTGTAAGGAAGGGCTGTAGCGTGCATGGGGGATCAGGTCATCGGTTGGCAACGGAGCCGCGGACGGCTTCCACGAATCGGTCGATGGCTTCGTAATCTTTCTGGTGGGGGGACTCTTCGACGCCGCTGGCCGTGTCCACACCGGAGGGCTGGAGCTGGGCAATGGCCGCTCCCACATTATCGGGTCGCAGGCCACCCGCCAGGAACCACGGCTTCGGGATTTCGACGCCCTGCAGGACCTGCCAGTCGAACGCCAAACCCGTACCTCCGCCCACATGCGCAGATCCCGTGTCGAACAGGAAACGGTCCACGACGTCGGCGTAGGCGGCCAGCGTCAGTTCCAATTCGGCCCTCGTCGTGCCGGGAAACATGCGGATGGCCTTGATGACGGGTACGTCCACGGCCAGGCAGTCCGCCGGCGATTCATTGCCATGGAGTTGGGCCCAGGCAAAACCGGTTTCAGCGCAGATCCGGTTCACTTCCGCCGGCGGCATGTTGACAAACACACCCACCGGCTCGGCGCCGTGGATCCATCCGATGATGTCCCGCGCCAGGGACGGCTCCACGTACCGGGGACTCTCCGGATACTGGATGAAGCCCAGGTAGTCGGCCCCCGATCCCGACGCGTAGCGGGCGTCGGCCAGGTTCGTTATGCCGCAGATCTTGATGAGGGTCATGACAGGTACTCCAGGATGGCGTGCAGGGCCGCGCCGGGATCGGGGGCCCGCATGAAGGATTCGCCGACCAGCACGGCTTCGATACCGGCGTCGCGGACGCGGGCAAAGTCCGCTTGCGAGGAAAGCCCGCTCTCGGCCACGCGCAGGATTCCCGCGGGGAGGGCACCAAGGGTGCCGATGGCGCGGTCGAGGTCCACCTCGAACGTGCGGAGGTCGCGGCTGTTCGCGCCGATGATGCGGGATGTATCGAGATCCACCCGATCCAGCTCGCGCGGGTCATAGACCTCCACGAGAGTCTCGAGCCCCCACTCGTCGGCGGCGGCCTGAAGCTCGGCAAGGTGGGCCCGGTCCAGGCAGGCGGCAATCAGCAGGATGGCGTCGGCGCCCCAGGCGCGCGCCTCCGCCACCTGGTACGGATCCAGGATGAAGTCTTTCCGCAGGAGGGGCAGGTCCACCTCTGCGCGGATGGCCCGCAGGAAATCCGGACTGCCCTGGAAGTGCAGGGGTTCGGTCAGCACGGAAAGGGCTGCCGCACCCCCGCTGCGGTAGGAATCGGCGATGCGAACGGGATGGAAGTCTTCCCGGATGACGCCTTTGGACGGGGACGCTTTCTTGACTTCGGCAATGACGGAAAGTCCGTCCCCCGATAGTGCGGAAGCCAGGGATGCCGGGGTTCGCCCGAATCCGGGCTCGGAGAGGAGGGAGGAAAGGCTGCGCTCACGCTTGCGCTGGCGGGTCAGCGCTTCGGTGTCCTCGACAATCCGCCCGAGGATCGTTCCTTTGACGTCCACGGTGCTCATGATCCCACCCCCGGTGCTTCGCGGCTCACCCGAACCAGCGTTTCCAACCGGTCCATGGCTCGGCCCGAATCAATGCTCTCGGCGGCCATCCGCAGTCCGGCCTCCACGGTCGGAACGACGCCGGCGCACAGGAGGCCGAACGCACTGTTGAGCAGCACGATGTCCCGCGGAGCCCCCGACGCGCCGCCAAGGACCTCACGGATGATGGCAGCGTTGCGGGCAGCATCACCGCCCTTGATGGCCTCGTGATCCGCCCGGACGAGTCCGAATTGTTCGGGATGGACCATCTCTTCGCGGATCGTTCCGTCGACTGCATCGAAGCGGAAAACGCGGGTCGTCCCGCTGATGGACACCTCGTCCATCCCATCCTCGGCATGGACGCAGATCACGGATTCCGCCCCGAGTTGCTGCAGGATGCGGATCATGAGGCTGGCCACGTGCCAGCTGAAGGCGCCCACGAGCTGGCGTTTGACACCTGCCGGATTGCACATGGGCCCCAGGATATTGAACGCGGTCCGCACGCCCAGAGCGGAGCGGACGGGTGCCACGTGCCGCATGGCCGGGTGGAAGAAGGGGGCAAAAAGGAACGTCATGCCGGCGTGCTGGAGGCAGTACTCCACGCCCTCCTTGCCCAGGTCCGTCTGGACGCCCAGTTCGGCCAGCACATCCGAGGCGCCACTCTTTGAGGAAACAGCACGGTTGCCGTGCTTGGCCACCGGAACGCCAGCCCCCGCGCAGACGAAGGCGGCGGTAGTCGAAATGTTGAACGAGCCGCTGCGATCTCCGCCCGTACCGACAATGTCGATGGCATTGTCGGGGGCCTGCACCTTGACGGCAAACTCGCGCATGACGGCCGTCATTCCCGTCAACTCCTCCGGCGTTTCACCGCGGGCGCGCAGGCCCAGCAAAAAACCGGCAATCTGCTCGGGTAATGCCTCTCCCGATAGGATGAGGCGCATGGCGTGGGATGTGTCTTCCCGGCTGAGCGGTTGATGCTCGGCCAAACGGGTAAGCAACGCTTTCATGGGGATCACCGTACGGCTGTTTCGGTGCCGAATGCTTCGACGCGATCCATCCAATTGGCCACCATCTTCGGTCCTTCCTCCGTCAGGAGGCTCTCCGGATGGAACTGGATGCCTTCGACCAGGCCGTTGACATGACGCAATCCCATGATCGTGCCGTCCTCGCTGCGGGCGCTCACTTCGAGCACCGAGGGCAGGGACTCCGGATCGACCACCAGGGAGTGGTACCGGGTGGCCACGCAGGGGTCGGAGACGCCCGCAAAGACACCTCGGCCGTCATGGTGGACCTGGCTGGTCTTGCCGTGCATGAGGCGTGGGGCATAGGTCACTGTGCCGCCATAGACCTCGCCGATGGCCTGATGACCCAGACAGACGCCCAGGATCGGAGTGGTGTCTCCGAAATGGCGGATCACATCGCACGTGACGCCGGCATCGGCCGGCCGGCCCGGGCCGGGGGAAAGCAGGATACCGTCGGGAGCCAGTTCCCGGATGGCCTCAATGGACAGGTCATCATTGCGGACCACACGCAGCGCATCCGTTCGCTGGGCCACGAGGTGGACCAGGTTCCAGGTGAAGCTGTCGTAGTTGTCGATGACCAGGATCATTCCGGGTTCCGCAGACGGTCTACTCAGTGCGTTGTGATCAGCCCGACCGCTTCACGAACGGCCTGCATGTGGCGCTCGGCCTGTGCGCGGCCCTTGCGGCCTCCCTCACGCAGGACATCCATGACGTAGTCGGGTCGAGCCGCCAATTCGCGACGACGGTCGCGGGCTTCGGCGAAATGGTTCGTGATCAGGCCCAGAAGCTCTTTCTTGGCGTGTCCGTATCCGTATCCCCCGGCCCGATAGGCCGCGGCCACCTCTTCCCGCTTGGCATCGTCCGCAAACAGCCGGATCAGAGCAAACACATTGCATGTGTCGGGGTCCTTGGGTTCCTCGAGGGGCGTGGAGTCCGTCACGATGCCCATGACCTTCCGCTTGAGCTCGGACCCCTCGTCGAAGATGCCGATCGTGTTGTCGTAGCTCTTGCTCATCTTGCGGCCGTCGACGCCCGGGACCACGGCCACATGCTCGAGGATGTACGGTTCGGGAATCGGAAGCACGGGTGCATCAGCGGGGGCGAACCGGTCATTGAACCGCATGGCCAGATCCCGGCAGATCTCGAGGTTCTGTTTCTGGTCGGCGCCAACGGGCACCAGGGTTCCGCCGTAGATCAGGATGTCTGCCGCCTGAAGGATGGGGTAGTTGAACAGCCCGGCGTTGGCCGACAGTCCCTGGGCCACTTTGTCCTTGAACGAGACGCCCTTTTCCAGCTGCGAGACCGGCGTGATGTTGTAGAAGATCCAGGCCAGCTCCGTTACCTGGGGCACGTCGCTCTGGAGGAAGAGGCTGGATGCTGATGGATCGAACCCAAGGGCCAGGTAGTCCAGCGCCACATCGAACGAATACTTACGCAGGGCCGTGGCATCCTGCAAGGTGGTCAACGCGTGGTAGTTGACGATGAAGAAGTAGGATTCCGACTGGGCGTGGAGCGCGATATGTTGCCGGATGGCTCCGAAGTAATTGCCCAGATGCAGGGTTCCGGATGGCTGGATGCCGGAGACCACGACGGGGGGGAAGGCAGCGTTCGGGTTGGTGGACGGTTCGCTCATCGGTGTGGGTTCGGCGTCACAGGCCCCGGACGGCTTCCATCCGGGTCTTCTGGTTGATGTCGACATTCTGCAGGATGGCCCTGGTACGCATCTGGTGTTCGATGCCGGCTTCGGCGCCAAGGGCGCTGCGCAGCGCTGCTTCCTTGGCGGCAATGGCTTCCGATTGGCCACTTCCGAGGCGGAACTGCCCCGTCTCCAGATCAGTGCCCGAATAGGCAACGCCACCGCAGGAAAACACGATTTCACACATCTTGCCGATGTCCATGCGGAGGGTGCGGAGACTGTCCTCGATGGCCTGCTTCATCGACGCCCGGGACTCGGTCTCGGACGCGGCGATGTAGAGCTGCATGAGTTCGTTCATGGTCCGGATCATGGGGTTGATCCGATCGATGGTGGCGGCGCGGTCAATCGTGCGGCCTGCCCAGCCTTTCTGGAGAAACAGTTCCTTGATACCCATGACGGTCAGTCGGCGTTGGCCGGAAAACAATGGAGAGGATGTCGGAAGCCCCGAAGATACCATGCGGAGGGGCTGTTGCGCTTGAACATTGGGTTCAATTTCACGGGGGTCGATGGCTCACAGCAGATCGGAAGCTGCCATGTTCATGGCGGTCCGGAGCGCTCGGGCCTTGTTGATGGTCTCTTCGTACTCGCTGGACGGCGCGCTGTCGGCCACAATACCGGCGCCTGCCTGCATATGAACGGTATCGTCCGTGACCAGCATCGTCCGGATGGTGATGCAGGTATCCAGGTTGCCCCGGAAATCGAGGTACCCTACGGCACCGGCATACGGGCCGCGGCGGGTGGTCTCCAGTTCGTCGATGATTTCCATGGCCCGCACCTTGGGTGCTCCGGACACCGTTCCGGCCGGGAAACAGGCTTTCAGGGCGTCCATGGCGTGCCGATCCGCAGCCAGGCGCGATGCGACCGATGAAACGATGTGCATCACGTGGGAATAGCGCTCGATGAAGGCGTACCGCTCCACTTCCACCGTACCCCAGGCGCTCACGCGGCCCAGGTCGTTGCGGCCCAGATCCACCAGCATCAGGTGCTCGGCGCGTTCCTTTCGATCGGCCAGCAGGTCTTCCGCCAGTCGCGCATCTTCCTCGGGTGTGGCGCCCCGCGGGCGGGTTCCGGCGATGGGCAGCAGTTCTGCCCGTCCTTCCTCGATCCGGACCAACACCTCTGGAGAGCTTCCCACGAGGCGGAACGCCCCGAAATCAAGGTAGAACAGGTACGGGGACGGGTTCACCTGCCTCAGCGCGCGGTACAGGTTGAAAGGATCACCCCTGTAGGAGGCACTGAAGCGCTGGCTGAGTACCACCTGGAAAATATCGCCTTCCCGGATGTAGTGCTGGGCCTGCTCCACGGCCGATTCGAACGTCTCGCGGGTCATGTTTGAACGCCATTCCCCTTCGAGTCGGACGGGGTCCGGCGATGGTCGGCTCGGCTGGGAAAACAGTTGCTCAAGGGCATCGAGATCCGCGCCAGCGGCCTCCCAGGCAGCGCCGAGGTCCGTCCCGGGATCCACGAACACGTTGCGGATCAGGACCAGCTGGTGCTTCACGTGGTCGAAGGCGCAGATGGTGTCATAGAAGGCCCAGACGGCGTCCGGCAAGAGGGGATCCACGTCATGGCGATCCGGGATGGCCTCAATGAGCCGGATGCAATCATAGCCAAAGAAACCGACGGCACCCCCGGTCAGGCGGGGCAGGTCCGGAAGCCGCACTTCCCGGTACTCGGTGATGAAGGCATCCAGGACCGCAAACAGATCGGCTTCATGCCGTATGACCGAACCGGACGGTGTGGATGACTCGGTTTCCTGGCCGCGCGCGGTGACGGTCCGATACGGATTACGCCCCAGGAAGGAATACCGGGCCAGCTTTTCTCCTCCTTCGACCGACTCGAGCAGGAAGGGCATGTGCGCGCCTTCGCGCAAGTGCAGGAACGCACTTACCGGTGTGAGCAGGTCGGCGCTGCGACGCCGGTGCATGGGAATGATGAGGCGTTCCGACGGCGTTCGGCGTTGCGTTCGGACCGTTTCCTGGAAGGCTTCGAAGGTCATGAAGGCGCTGGACAGAAGGGACAACAAAAAAGCCCGTCACCGGAGGGGCAACGGGCTGGACGTTCGGACGGAGCCGGCATGACCGGCGCCGGATCAACGACGCGACAACCCGCGGGGGGAAGGCCACCACCAACCGGCGTGGACGGGCGTCGTATGGGATTCGTTGAGGCGCATGGAGCAAAGATAGTCCCGTTCCGAGCCGGGGGCAAGAACCCGATGCGGCGTCAGGACGGAAATTCGAGTTTTTCCGGGAAATCCTGGAATTGGCGGGCATCGGGAGGGCGCACCGAAAGGGTCCGATGGGCCAGCTCAATGTTCGGATGGGCCCGGAAATCATCGAGTATGAGCAGGTTGAGGGCATGCTCCGACCCCCGGCGCTTTCGGGCTTCGCACAGGTAGCGCAAGGTCAGTTGTACCCCATCGGGCACGATGCGCACGTAGACGAAGGGCGTCAGGATCGAGTAATGGATCAGGAATTCCCTGGAGATCTGCTGGATCTCCTCGCGGGCCTGCTGCTCGACGATGGCAGCGGATTCCTCCGCATACTTCATCATGATGTCCCGGGCCGCCCTCCAATCGCTGCGATACGTAACCGTAAGCGGGATCTCGTTCCAGATGAACTTGAAGGAACGGGTGTAATTGTAGAGCGCATACATGAAGATCCAGGCGTTCGGGAAATGCACGATGCGCCCTGTGCTCTGATCCGCGTCCACCCACCCTCGGATCTCCATCAGGGACGTGCGAAGCATGCGTATATCGATCACGTCCCCCGCGATTCCGTTGATCTCGATCCGGTCGCCTTCCTTGTAGGAGCTCATGAAGTTGATCCGGCCCCAGCCCGCCAGCGAAAGCACCACTTCCCTCAGCGCGATGGCCATACCGGCGCCGATTACGGTAAGCACGGTCAGCAGGTCGCCGAATCCCGGGGACCAGACCATCATGATGGCAACGACGGCGATGAAGACGGCCGTCCGGCGAACCGATTTGGTG
>JAQCDI010000052.1 GCA_027620595.1 Bacteroidota bacterium
GCGTCCGACGTCTCGATCTTGACGAGTCCCGCCTGGAAGGCCGCGTCGGCCACGAGCCGGGCGCCCGCGGGATGATCCGGATGGCGGCACTCGGGGGCCGGGAGCAGCAGGATGTCGGGGCGCGTGGCACGGATCTCGGCAATGACCTTGAGCCGGTTCTTGCGGCTGTTGCGGATATTTCCGTCGGCAATCCCCAGGTTCACGCGCCTATCCACACCCAGGATGCGGGCAGCCGCCAGCGCCTCCTGTTCGCGTTGTTCGACCGTGCCGCGCGACGAAAGCTCGCCCCGGGTCAGGTCCACGATGCCCACCCGGTAGCCGCCGGCCGTCATGGAGGCCACCGTGCCGCCCGCGCTGAGCTCCACATCATCGGGATGGGGGGCAAAGGCCAGGACGTCGAACTTCGGGAGGGCGGACATGGCGTTCCGTAGTGTTTCGGGCGAACCTCAGTTGGCCACGATGTTGACGAGGCGACCGGGTACGTAAATCTCGCGCCGGATGGTGACACCGTCCAGATGTCGGACCACATTCTGGTCGCTGCGGGCTGCGGCCAGGATATCCTCCTTGGCGGCGGCGGCGGGCACGGAAATCGACCCGCGCACCTTGCCGTTGACCTGAACCACGAGTTCGATCGTGTCCTGCACCAGCCAGCGCTCCTCGGCCACCGGCCAGGGCTCGTAGGCCAGCGATGTGGCGTGCCCGAGCCGCTGCCAGAGCTCCTCGGCCATGTGCGGCGCCAGGGGCGCCAGCATCAGGACAAACGGTTCGGCCAGGGCGCGGGGGATGCGATCCAAGGCCAGCCACTCGGACAGGCACTCGATGAGCGCGGCAATCGAGGTATTGAAGGAGAGCCGCTCCATGTCGGTCGTCATACGCTCAATCGTCTTGTGGAGCAGGCGCATCTGGTCGTCCGTGGGCGTCTCGTCCGACACAAGCAGCGTGTCGGTGTCCGCATCGACGAAGTTGCGCCAGACACGGCGCAGGAAACGGTTCACCCCCACGATGTCGCGGGTATTCCACGGCTTCGAGGCCTCGAGCGGCCCCATGTACATCTCGTAGAGGCGAAGTGTGTCGCAGCCGTACTCCTCGTTGATCTCGTCGGGGGAAACGGCATTCTTGAGGCTCTTGCCCATCTTGCCGTATTCCTGGGTCACCGGTTCGCCCTTGTAGAAGTACTGCTGACCCTGCTGGTCCTGCACGTCCATGGCCGGGCGGCCATTCTGGTTGACCACCTCGGAGACATCCACGGCAATGCCGCGCTCGTCGCGGTAGGCATAGGCCTGGATGTAGCCCTGGTTGAACAGGCGACCGAACGGCTCCTTGGTGGACACGTGGCCCAGGTCGTAGAGCACCTTGTGCCAGAAACGGGCATACAGGAGGTGCAGTACGGCATGCTCCACACCACCGATGTAGAGGTCCACGCCGTTGTCGCCCATCCAGTAGGACTCGCGGCTGTCGGCAACGAACGCCTTGTCGTTCTTGTTGTCGATGAAGCGCAGGTAGTACCAGCACGAACCGGCCCACTGGGGCATCGTGTTCAGCTCGCGTTCAAAGCGCTGGCCGTTGATCGTGACGATCCGCCAGTCCTCGTCGGCACGTGCCAGCGGCGGGCGCGGGGGCGCATCGGGGTCATCGCTGGCGGTCGGTTTGAAGTCCTCCATCGGAGGCAGGGCCACCGGCAGTTCGGACTCATCCACGGCCCGAACGGTGCCGTCCTCGCCGTGCAGGATGGGGAAGGGTTCGCCCCAGTACCGCTGACGGCTGAAGAGCCAGTCGCGCAGCTTGTAGGTCACGGTGCCTTGGCCTTTGCCCTCTTTCTCCAGCCAATCGATCATCCGGGCCTTGGCTTCCTTGACCTTCAGGCCGTTCAGGAAGTCCGAGTTGATGGCGGGTCCGTCCCCGGTAAAGGCCTTGCCCTCCCAGCCCTCGGGGGGCTGGACGGTGCGGATGATGGGAAGGTTGAAGACCTCGGCGAATTCCCAGTCGCGTTCGTCCTGAGCCGGAACGGCCATGATGGCGCCCGTGCCGTAGCCCATGAGGACGTAGTCGGCCACCCAGATCGGGATGCGGCCGCCGTCCGCCGGATTGATGGCGTGCGCTCCGGTGAACACACCGGTTTTCGTTTTCGAGTCCGCCATCCGGTCCACGTCGGTTTTTCCGGCGGCCTCCTTGCGGTAGGCCTGCACGGCCTCGCGCTGCTCGGCGGTGGTCAGCGTATCCACGAGTTCGTGCTCGGGCGCCAGGACCATGTACGTGGCGCCGAACAAGGTGTCGGGCCGGGTGGTGAACACGCGGATCACTGCGTCGTGGCCGTCGACCGGGAAGTCCACGTTGGCGCCTTCGCTGCGGCCCACCCAGTTGCGCTGCATGAGCTTGACGGGCTCGGGCCAGTCCACGATATCCAGGTCGCTGATCAGGCGATCCCCGTATTTCGTGATGCGCAGCATCCACTGCTTGAGGGGGCGGCGGAAGACCGGGTGGTTGCCGCGTTCGCTGCGTCCCTCGTTGGTCACTTCTTCGTTGGCCAGCACCGTGCCCAGCGCCGGGCACCAGTTGACCGGCACTTCGGCCAGGTAGGCCAAACGGTGCTGCGACAGGATGTCTTCCCGTTCTGCGCCGCTCAGGGACGTCCAATCAGCGTGTTCTTTGGCCAAACGGGCCTCGAGTTCGGCGATGGGCCGCGCCCGATCAGCCTCCTCGTCATACCAGGAGTTGAAAAGCTGCAGGAAGATCCACTGGGTCCACTTGTAGTAGTCCACATCGGTCGTGGACAGCTTGCGGTCCCAGTCGTAGCTCAGCCCCAGGGACTTGAGCTGGCGCAGCATGTTGTCGACGTTCTTCTCGGTCGTGACTCGTGGATGGACCCCGTGTTCGACCGCGAACTGCTCCGCCGGCAATCCAAAGGCGTCGAAACCCATGGGGTGCAACACGTTGAAGCCCCGCATCCGCTTGTAGCGGGCCACGATGTCGGTGGCGATATAGCCAAGAGGATGGCCCACATGCAATCCTACACCGGAGGGGTAGGGAAACATGTCCAGTACGTAGTACTTGGGCTTGCTCGTGTCCGGATCGTCCGCCACGCGGAATGTGCGTTCGGTTTCCCAGAAGCGCTGCCACTTCTGTTCGATGTCCTGGAAAGGATAGTCAGCCATGCCGGGCGGGAGAAGGAAAAAGGAGGATCAGAGGTCCAGGACCTGGTGCTGCGAGGTGTCCAGGTCGAACCGTTCGGTCAGGCCGGCAAAGAAATCCGGGCTGTACTTGTTCAGGAAATATACGGGCGAGAGGAAGCGCTCCTGCGGGGTGCCCATTGGAAAAAGGCTGGAAGAAGCCCGTTCAAGCTGCCCTTTAAGCACCTCGTGCTGCGCTTTTTCTGCCTTGATCACTTTGCCCTGGAGCTGGGCCCATTCTTTCATGAACGCCGCGCGGGCCGCCTCGGCCGAACCGACAAGGGAGCGATCCACCGCTTCGATGGCCGGTTTGATGTCATTGATGGCCTGATGCAGACCTGCCGAGGCCTGCTTGAACGCGGCTTCGAGGTCGGTTTCCATGTTGTCCAGGACCACCCGACGGAAGAGCTTCTCGATGTCCTCCTCGAAGACAGGAATCTGCATGTGCTGTTTTTCGAGGATCCGGCCTACCCGGCGCTCAAGCAGCGTTGCCGAGGCGCGGGGGTAGATGATGGGCATGGGCAGGCCGGCCCAGGCGTAGAGACCTTTGAACTGCGCGAAATACGCCACCTCGCCTGGGCCGGCCACATACACCGCCGTCGGCAGGAGGGTATCCTGCATCAACGGGCGCAGGACGACGTTGGGAGAAAACTGGCCTGGATCCTCATCCAGCATGTCCAGCAGCTCCGACTCCGACAATGCCTGTCCATCCCGCGTCCGGAATCCGCTCTCCGTCGCGTCAATGGCAGTCCGCCGTTTGTCTCCGTGCAGGAAAAGGTTGGTCGGTTGGGTTCGAACCTGTATATGCCAACGGGGCTCGAGCGGTGCGCTGGAAGATGCCAACACCGCCGATGAGGTGCCATGATCGGTGATTTCCTTGCGGAAGAGCTCCCGAGCCAGCGTCTTGAGCTCCCGATCGTCAGGGGAGATGTAGGCTATGCGTCCCGGTCCGAGGATGGATTCCATCACGGATACGAACGCCTTGATCATGGGCGTTCCGGGGGCATAGGCAGTCCGGATCCGATCCAGAAGGGGTTCGCGGAAGTCTGACGGGGGGAGCAGGCGCTCCAAATCGGCTATGGCCGCTTCAATTCCCGGTCCGACTTTCATGCGGCCGACGGCGGTGCGGTCAGTGGCGGACGCGTCATCGGCATACGTAACCTTGACCGCATCGTCGCTTTCCATGAGTCCCGTCGAGGCAATTTCCTCGAAGTCGTGATCCTCGCCCTCCAGCCAGAACACGGGTACGACCGGTTTTCCGGTGGTCTTGGTGAGGTGTTCGGCCAGCTGGATGGTGGTCAGCGCCTTGAAGGCCGTATAGAGCGGTCCTCCGAAGAGGCCGAGCTGTTGGCCCGTAACCACAGCCGACGCATCCGGCCGGGCCAATTGCTCGAGCAAATGCTTGGAGGCTGCTTCCACGCCCCAATCCGCCGCCTGTCGACGCATCGCAGCCACCAGGGCCTCCCGGTTCTGCTGCGCATCGGCGGCCGTTTGACACGCCTTCGCCAGCGCCAGGGGATCCCTCCAGTCTCCGTTGAAGAAGGTGGCCAGTTCGGCGGGGTTTTCGGTGTAGTCCCGGAAAAGGGCGGAGAAGGAACGGAAGGAGGAGAATGGGATCCGGTTCAATTCTGTTCGCCTTTCAATCGGGTGATATCGTCGCGCAGTTTGGCCGCCAGCTCGTAGTCCTCGTCGGCAATGGCTCGGGAAAGGTCTTCTTCCAACTTTTCCAATGGCGACATGTCCTTGTCCGTCTCGGGTGCCGGTTCTTCGACGGGGGTCTCAGGTGCGGCTTCCAGGGCGGAGAGGCTGCTTTCCTCTTCTTCGGTCGGGATGCCGGCTTCATCGAGCACACTGGGCGCCACGAAAATCGGAGCGCCGACCCGCACCGCCAGCGCCACGGCGTCCGAGGGGCGGCAATCCAACTGGGCTTCGTTGCCGCCCACGGTGTAGCGGATCTTGGCAAAAAAGGTGCCTTCGCGCAGTTCGTCAATCAGGATGTCCGTCACATCGGCCGAGACGGAATCGAACAGGTCCCTGATCAAGTCATGGGTCATGGGCCGGGGAGGCTGTATTTTTTCCAGCTCCAGCGCAATCGCCTGCGCTTCGAACGCTCCGATGATGATCGGGAGCCTGCGGTTGCCGTCGATCTCACCCAACACGAGCGCATACGCACCTCCGCTGGATGGACTGGTCGAGAGACCGATGATGTCTACCTGGATCAGGTCCATGGATGGGCAGGGGAGGTCGGTGGGTGGAGCAGTCTCATCGCAGGGTCGCGGTTAACGCGTCCAGAAAAGCCTTGTTCTCACTCGGTGTGCCGCTTGTAACCCGAAGAAAACCCTTCAGCTGGGGATATCCGGCCATGTTGCGGACCAGGACGTCCCGATCGGCAAGGGCGTTGAGCAATTCGCCGGGATCCCGGGCCGTTCGGAAAAGGAGGAAATTCGTGTCGGTCGGCAACACCTCATCCACCCCGCGGATCTGGACGAGGGTATCGTACAGCGTCTGGGTGTTGAACCGTATCTGCTGGACACGGTCATGGACGAGGTCCTGGTGCCGGAGCATCAACAGGCCGACCTGCTCCGCCAGACGGTCCACCATGAACGGCAACCTGGATTTCATCATTTCGGCCACGACATCCGGTCGCGCCACCAGATAGCCCAGCCGAAGCCCCGCCAGGCCAAATGCCTTGGAAAGGGTCCGCAGGATGATCACGTTTGGATAGCGCATGAGCAGATCCAGCGCCGCGCCCTCCGGATTGAACTCGTGATACGCCTCGTCGATGACCACGAAGCCCGGAGCGGCCTTGATGATCCGCTCGATGTCCACCTTGGGAATGGCCAGCCCGGTCGGATTGTTCGGCGTGGCCAGGATGACCAGTTTGGGTTGCTCCTTCCGGATCGCGTCCAGGATGGCGGACGTGTCCACCTGGAAATCGGGGCGACATTGGACCGGGATCGGACGCCCCCCGTGAAGCCGGACCATGGATTCGTAGAGGGCAAACATCGGTGTGGGGGTCAGCACGGCATCACCGTCGCCCACGAAACACAAACCCAACGTGTAGGTCAGTTCATTTGAACCGTTGCCAACCAGCACGCTGCCGGACTCCACACCGCAATGGGATTCAAGGGCCTGGATGAGTCGAGCCGGCTGCTCTGACGGGTAGCGGTTGAAGTCGATCTGGAAAAAAGCCTCCAACAGCTCCCGCTTCAAGGAAGGCGGAAGGTCGAACGGGCTCTCGTTCTGGTTCAATTTGACCGCTACGGGTCGGGTGCCGGGAACGATGTACGGCTTCTCTGCGCGGACTGCGGGGCGTATCAGCTCGAGCAGCCGTTCAGGTACGCGATGGGACATGAGCAAGGGGTCGGCCAGGTGGTCGGATCTCAGTACGAACCTCCTTCATCGGACCAATCGTCTTCCAGTTCCCCGTCCTGTTTGGAAACATCGGGAAGACCGCGGAACTCGTAGCCCGGAAGACACTCGTCCTGGATGAAGCGGACCGTCTCGTGCATGGCCGACACGAATTTGCCCAAATCCTCCTTGTAGAGGAAGATTTTGTGTTTTTCGTACCGGTTCTCGCCCACCTTCTTGCTCTCGGTGATGGTCAGGAAGTAGTCCTTTCCCGAGCGCGTGCTCTTCACGTCGAAGAAGTAGGTCCGTTTTCCGGCCGGCACGCGTTTGGAGAAGATCTCGTCCCGATAGGGCCGCCGTCCGCGGGAATCATCCCGATCGGGGCGGTCATAGTAGTCGTCGTCTTCATCGTAGCCGTCGTCGTAGACGCCAGCGTTGCCGCTACCGTTTCCTTTACCGTCGTTCTCCTCCTCGTCTTCCTCGTCTTCGAAGTCCGGATCGTCGTCGTCGAAATCGTCGTCTTCATCATCAAAGGAAGCGTCATCGAACCCGTTTTCAGGGTACTCCTCGTCGTCGTAGTCCCTTTCGTCCTGACTCATCGTGTTCTCCTCGGTCCACCCCATGACGAAGCGCGGGGAATGGTTGCGTTTGAAGGGTGCAGGGCACGCCTGCCATGCATGGGTGTCCAAATATGCACAATCCCTTCACAAAAACGCAAAGGCCCGTTTGATGAGCGCCAACACCTGCGGCAGCGCATGCCTTGCGGCCGCAAACAGCTTCTTGGCAGGGACGAAAACGATTCTTGCCAGATACCCTTATCGCGACCGGGTACCAAACTCACCGACAAGTGCCGTGATGAGTCGCTGCAGATCCGCCCGTACCTGGCGCCCCACCTCGAGCACTTCACTGTGATCCAGGGTTTCGTGACCCAGGCCAGCGGCATGGTTGGTGATGGTGGAAATCCCGAGCACCTCTACCGACAGATCGCGGGCCACGATGGCCTCCGGAACGGTGGACATACCCACCGCATCGGCTCCGAAACCCGCAAACATGCGGATCTCTGCCTTGGTCTCGTAACTGGGACCAAGGGTCCACAGATAGGTCCCCGACCGGGTCGGAATCCCCAGCCTGTCAGCAATGTCTGCCGCTCGGGACGTCCATTCCAGGTCCCAGGGCGTGGGGGCTTCGCGACCCGGACGGGACGACACGGAGGTGGGCGCCGGGATGTCCCGGAAGGCAAACGGAATATGGTCCGTGATCCACATCAACGTTCCGGGAACGAAGTCCGTGCGGATTCCGCCCGCTGCATTCGTGATGATGAGTCCTTCAACGCCGAGCGCGGCCAGCAGCCGCACCGGAAACGTGGCGTCGGCCACCGAGTGACCTTCGTAGACATGCAGCCGCCCCTGCACGAATACGACATCCACGCCTTCCAGCCGGCCGAAGACCAACCGACCCTTGTGTCCTTGCACCGTCGATCCCTGATAGCCCGGGATATCCGCGGTTTCCAGGACGACAGGGTGCTCCACGACATCCGCCAGATCGGACAGGCCGGACCCGAGAATGAGTCCAAGACGAGGGCGATTCGAAACCCGCGCGCGGACATGCGCAACGGCACGGTCCAGGGCCGGCTCGGGGTGGGAAGGCCCGTCCGTGATCATGAGGGGGCGTTCAGTTTGATCACCGCCATGGTCATGTCATCAGCCCGTCCCATGCCTTCGATGAAGTGGTGTACATCCTCGGTCATGAGTCGCAGGATGGCTGACGCCGACCGCCCTCCGATCTGTGTCACTTTCTCGACCAGGCGATCGTCCCCGTAAAGGGCACGGGACCGGTTCATGGCCTCCGAAAAACCATCGGTATAGAAGACGAGCGCATCTCCTTGGCTCATGTGGATGGTGGCCTCCTCGATGGTCGAGTCAAAGGCGTCCCCCGCCTTGAATCCGATGGCCATTCCCTTGGGGCGCAGTGCGGTGGAGATACGTCGGTCGGAGTCGTACCAGATCACCGGATTATGCCCGGCGCGGGCAAAGGTGAACCGGCCGGACTTGGGATCCAGCTCCCCATATACCACGGAAATGAAGGTTCCAGACGGCGCGTTTCGGCAGAACAGGGTATTCAAGCGGCGCATGATCTCTGCCGGAGGGAGCTGCAACCGGGAAAGCGTCTGCACAATCCCTTTGACCAACGTCATGAAGAAGGCGGCCTGGATCCCTTTTCCGCTCACATCTCCGAGAACGAAGGCCAGTCGGCCGTCATCGAGCTCGATGAAATCATAGTAGTCTCCACCCACCTCATTGGCCGACAGACACATGCCGGAAATATCCAATCCGGCGATCTCCGGCATCGTCCGGGGAAGGAAGAAAGACTGCACCTGGTGGGCAATCTCCAGCTCGCGCCGCACCCGTTCCTGGCCGGCCATTTCCGACACATACTCGGGGACATAGGTGTTCACCTGATTCCCTGTACGCTTCGATGCCACACCGGTGAAGCCCAGGATCAGGACGGAACCCAGGAAAAGCACACCCAGCAGCGCATCGATCCATGCGGGCGATCCCTGCACAAGGAACCCTTCCGACAGACTCCAGAGAATCTCGGAGGCAAAAAGCGCGGTCAAGGCCGTTACCACGTCATAGCGCAGGAAGGCCAGGGCCAGCACCAGGGCCGACACGCCGCTCACGATCAGCGCAACCGGCTGCGTCTCAAAGGGCACCGGCCCGGCCTGCAGGAACATGCCCGAAGCGGTCATCAGTACGAGCATGAGGATGGGCGAACCGCTCATGCGCAACGACACCGCGCTGACACCCACCATCCAGAGCAGCGTCAGGAAATAGGCCGATTCGAAAGACTCGAACACGCCTCCGACAACAGGTCGAATGACTTGATCCGAGAGGAAGTGCTGCCCGAGGGAGAGATGAAGACCCTCGGACGCAAACAGTCCGAGCGTTCCGATGCCGACCAGGATCATGCCCAGGGACAGGCCGCGGACCAGGGCGGCCCCCATGGGCTTGTTCTGGAAATCACCGTGGCGGAGAAGGACCAGTGTCCCCAGTTTGCCTTCCATCTTTTCCCGGACCACGGAATCCGTTACCCCGGCCACCATGAAAACGAAAACAGACAGTGCGCCCGAGACCACGGAAAAGACGACCAGTCGCAACAGGATTTCCATCCAGAGCGGGCTGTACATGAGCATTTCGGAGAGGGCCGTGGTGCTGGTGGCTGCCACCGTTCCGCCGAGGATGCCCACGATCATGGCGTCCACCAGGGCTGCCTTCATATCCAGCAATCGCGCCACCAGCCGCCGGAAGAAGACGATGATGAAACCGAAGCCGAGCAAAGCCAGCAGCCCGAGGCGGGTGGCGCCCAGGATGCGGGAGACGGTCGATTCTGTTTCGACGGCAGGCCGATAGGAGAGGGAAAGTCGGGTAAGGGTACCCAGCGGGGTTACACCGGCTTCAATCTCGATGATCTGTCCGGCTATGGGGGAGTCGGACACCATCCGGATGCGGGCATTGCGACCACCCTGCGCGGGAACTGCTCCGATCGAATCCACCTTCAGGTCCACTTCAGAGAAAGCCGTATTGCGTACGTGGAAACGGAAGAGTTCCTCAAGGGCGGTAGAGTCCAGGGGTACCGATCGGCCTGCCTGCAGCAGGTCCATTCGTTGCTCCGGTCCCATGTCCTGACTATAGGTCAGGTCAAAAGTCAAGTTGGCCTGGAAGACCGAATCCGGAAGGGCGGTCAGCGCCGCTCCGGCCTGGGAATTCGTGGCGGAATCAGCCCGGATGATGGTGGCCAGGGCCGATCGGTTCACGCGGCCGGAACTGTTCCCGAGCCGCTGCGCCTGGGCTCCACCCAGCCGATTGGTCAGATTGGAAAACGCCAGGATGTCCCTGTTCTGTGCCAATTCGACTTCAAATACCGCATTCTCTTCCCCCAGCAGTTTGGATTGGCCGGGTTCGAGGGAAGGGTGGTAGCGGACCCTCCAGAAGTGGGCCGCCACCTCATTGCGTCCTTCCGACGAGAGGAACTCCACCGTCGAATTCCGTCCCAGGGTGGTCTGCAGATTTGACAGCAGGGGATCCCGGCGCAGCAGCTGGGCCGAGGCCCACGACCCCTCCGTGGCAAAACCGTTCGAAATCAGGAATACGTCGGCCGCACTGATCGCTTCCTCCGCATCGAACTCGTACTCCACCGTAGAATCCGGGTGGAGATCGGGCAACAGGACCCCGAATGCGACGGCACCGGCCAGTCCGAGGACCAGCAGCAGCAGGTCCCAGCCGGCAAGGCGGAAGGGTTCGGGCAGGCGTTGACGGGACGTCGACATCCGGTTGGATCGGCCGATTCGAGGCGATGGCAAACAGACAGGATACGGAAGATCGGCTTTTTTATCCTCTCTTGCGGCATTTTTTGGCGCGCGCC
>JAQCDI010000053.1 GCA_027620595.1 Bacteroidota bacterium
CGCAGACCCTGCTCACGATCCGGCACAAGGGTCGTCAGAAGGATGCCCTCAAACAGGCGGGCATCCCGCTCGGAGCCTACCGGAACTGTGCCACGCTGGAGGAAGCCTCCGACTGCCTGTCCGCCTGGGGCGGGAAGGCGGTGGCCAAACGCTTCGAAGGATCCTATGACGGGTATGGCAACGCCACGGTCACCTCGAGAGAGGAACTGGAAGCGGCATGGGCAGACCTTGCCGATCATGACGGACTGCTGATGGAAGCCTTCGTACCGTTCGTCCGGGAGCTTGCCGTCATGGTAGCGCGTCGTCCCTCTGGCCTAAGGGAAGTTTATCCGGTCGTGGAAACCGAGCAAAAGGATCACCGCTGTCACGCTGTGATCGCCCCGGCCCGCATTGCGGAATCCACGTCGGACGCAGCGCGCAGGGCCGCGCTTCAGGCGGCTGAAGCCGTTCAGCTCGTGGGAATGCTGGGTGTGGAGTTGTTTGAACTCGAGGACGGACGGATCCTGCTCAATGAACTGGCTCCCCGCCCGCACAATACCGGACACTACACGATCGAGGCCTGCCATGCGTCACAGTTCGAGAACCACGCCCGCTCGATCCTGGATCTACCGCTGGGATCGTCCGGGATGCGGGTTCCGGTTGCCGTCATGATCAACGTCCTGGGTCATCGCGCGGGTACCGTACGGACCGATGGCTATGCCGAAGCCCTGGACCTGGCTGACGTCGGCGTCCACCTTTATGGCAAGGAAGAAGCGCGTCCGAAGCGCAAAATGGGTCATGTGACGGCCACGGGAACCGATGTCCAGACAGTCCGCGCCCGCGCAGAGCAAGCCGCCAACCTCATCCACCTTTGAAACCCGGATACATCATGTCCAGCACCTCACCCCTCGTCGGAATCGCCATGGGTAGCCAGTCCGACTGGCCTGTCATGGAGGCCGCAGCAGACCTGTTGGCCGAGTTCGGGGTGCCTTTCGAAGCTCGGGTCCTGAGTGCCCACCGCACCCCCGAAGCCATGACCGCCTATGCCGAGTCGGCCGCATCGCGAGGGATCCGCGTCATCATTGCCGGCGCCGGTGGCGCCGCACATCTTCCGGGCATGATGGCCGCCTCCACCGCCTTGCCGGTCATTGGCGTACCCGTACCCACCCGTCACCTGCAGGGCCTCGATTCCCTGCTCTCAATTGTCCAGATGCCGGGCGGTGTGCCTGTGGCCACCGTGGCCATCGGAGGAGCCAAGAATGCCGGACTGCTGGCCGTGCAGATCTTGGCCACCTCGGACGCAGAGCTCATGGAGAGCGTGCTGACCTACAAGGCGTCCCTGAAGAGCCTGGTCCGGGATATGGATCAGGCCGTTTCCGGACTCGCCGCCGACAAATCCTGAGGACTGGTCGGCAGCCTTGACGGGCAATCCTTTCGGGTCGGCGCCGGCCTTCGAACAGCGGTCTACTCGAGGAACAGGTCCTTGGTCATGTCCACGTCCCGCCCACTGACCTGGTCCTGGATCGTCACCCGGAGCGTGTACAGACCGGATTCGAGGTTTTCCGCGTCCAGGATCAGGTACTGACCATCCTCGGTGGACTCCACCGAGATCGGCACGCCCGTTGATACACCCTGACCACCTCCTCCAAAAAGGTTTCGGATGGCACGTCCCACGCCACTGCCACTCTGACGGGGCGTCAGCTCTGCTTCGACCTGGTAGCGCGATACACCTTCGGCATCGAGCATCAGATTGTAGACCTCGAAGTAGATGTAGATCGGCTGATCGGTTCCGTAGACCGTCCAGGGTGCCGGCTGGATCGAAAGACCCTTGCGCAGAATGTCTGATCCGCTGACCGGACGACCGTCGAAAGACTCCTCAATCCGGTAGGACAGAAGGATGTCCGACATGGACAGCGCCGAGCCCGAATAGTCGTGAACGTCCACTTCGCGTCGTTGCACGGCTACCGTTCCTCCACCCACCGTTTCGAACTCCACGGAAATCTCGTGGTGTCCCGGCGGTGTGCTCATGTGCTCGGTGTCCACCCACAGGTTGGACTCGTCGAAGCGCACGATCTGCGAGGTAGGAAGCCCATAAATGGTCCGGCGGCGCTCCACGAGCATGTCCCGGTTCTCCGCCACGACGAACGTGCCCGCATTGGCGGTGATGTTGATGAACTCCGACGCCGGATTGAACTCGTTCGTGATCGGAATGGCGTAGTTCACGTACACATCGGTGTTGCCATTCTCTCCCTTGAATGAAGCCACCGCATATGGCAATTCAATCTGGCGCCCCGGCGCCTCATACGCGTATCGCTCCGGCGTTTCACGGATGGTCTCCTGCGCCTTGATGATGTAGTCATTCACATGCGCAATGGCACCATCGGAGATGTCCTGGGCCGACGGACTGTAGAGCCGGAATTCCCCGTTCCGGAAAGGATCCTCGAAAACGAATTTGAATTCCCCGTAGTCCCAGATGTTGTAGGTATTGGCTTCTTCGAACATGTCCCATCCGGAACCGAACCGTCCAACCTGGATGGCCAGTCCCGAGTCACCGGTGGGATCTTCGATGTTACCGCGCTTGTCCGGTGCGCCCTGCATGACGCCCGAGCCCGATCGCGGGATGATGACCACATCGCCCTGCGGGACGCCATAGCGCACCAGGATCTGTCCTCTTTCGGTGTTCCAGCCCTTCAGGTCCACGTCAGGCGCTCCGTAGAGCAGGTCAGCGTAGGTCAGACGGGCAAAATGCTCCATCTTGCGCTCATTGTAGGGCGTGAGATAGCGGGGGTCCTTGGACGTCCAGAACCGGGAAGTGTATGCAGCCTCGTCACGACGGTAGGCATCCAGTTCCTTCTCGGGAAGGATGTTCTCAATGTGCGTGTAGGCGTAGTCCGTGTCGGAATCCATGTACCGGAATGCCGTCTCAAAGGACTTGGAGGCGGCTTCCATGTTACCCAGATTGTAGTGGGTGTAGCCGTGGTAGGTCCAGGTCTCCGGATCTTCCGGGAAGAAGACGTACATCTGGGACAGCATCTCGAGTGCTTCCTCAAACTCACCCTTCAGAGCATAGATCTCCATCAGGTGGTCGTAGACCGAGCGCTGCCGGGGATCGGAGTCGAGTGCCGCATGGAGGTGATAGATGGCCCGGTCGTAGGCCTCTTGGGCTCGTCCAGAAAGGTCGATCACCGGAATGCCCTGCTTTTCGAGCGCTTCCACGTCGAATTCGTCGGCCATGAACACCTGGTTGGGCATCCACGAAGCGCCGGCCTGGTTCATCAGTTCAGGTACTTCAAACTCGTCCGTCTGCCCGTTGATCTCTGCCAGTTCGTTGGCCTGATCCACGAGGTAGCCCGCCATCGGATCATACTCGGTCCGGCTGCGATACTCTGCGCGAAGGAAATCCAGCGCAGGGTACATGAGCGCATTCCGGTACCGCCAGAAGTCGCGGATATAGGCGGATCCCAGCTCTTCGTGCGCAAAGGAGCTGGTGTCATCGAGCTTCAGGATCTGGATGGCCAGCCGACGGCGACGCGCTTCCCGGGACTGGTCCACAACGAAAAGAGGCGAGTCGGCCCGCAGCTGCTGCAGCAGGGCCACCATATACTGCACGTTGTCCGGTTCGATGGCAAGGGCTGCTTCCAGGTGCTTGCCGGCTTCCCGCACATCACGCAGGTCCGTTTCCCAGTAGAGGCGTGCCAGCAGGAAATGGGCCTCCGCATTCTGGTCGTCCTGCTGGAGGGCCAGATTGAAGTGTGAGACGGCCTGGGTGTACTCTCCGCCGCGGAAGGCCAGGATGCCACTGGCCATCGGGTCGGTGTCCTGGGCCCGAGCGGGCGCGGACAGGAACAGCGTCATGAGAAGAAGACCGGCCAGGCGGATCCAATGTGATTGATGCTGGGCGTTCATGACAGGATACCGATGTGAAACGTTACTCAGGCGGTGGCAGATACGAGGGCCGTTTACTCTACAGAGAACCCGGCGTTTCGTTCATCCTGCTCTTCCATCTCAAATTCGAAACGGTCGAAATACCCTCCTCCGACAAACCCGAACCCATCCTGAACATTGCTGAACGTTCCCGGCTGGACCAGGAGCTCGGGGTCGAAGCTGCCCACAGGACTCACCCAATCTGCAGAGGTCACGAAGGCGCGAACCTCCACCCGATCGAGGAAAATCGGGTCTCTACCCGGTTGGAGACCTAGGGCACCGAAGACGATTCCGAGATCCCCCGAGGGTATGATATAGACGCGCCACGTACCGTCGCCGTTTTCTTCCACGCGACCACTCCGAATATCCACCCGAGTGGTCGTCGTATCGCTTCGATCGGGGAACGGAACGCGCACGTGATACGAAACCTGCGTCTGCAGCAAGCGCGGGACGCTCGACCACTCCAGGTGGATGACCACTTGACTCCGTGCCGAAGCAATATCAACGATGCGTGCCTCTCCGTCCGGAGGCGTACGTACGTCCACGGAAGTGGAACGACCATCTGACGCGGTGACCGACAGGGTATAGGGTGTATCGAAGTCGGCGCGGAACGGAGCATGGAATACGTGCCCCAGTGACAGGTCATCGAACACAACGACGGAGTCCCGCCACGAGACCGTCTCCCCCGTCCGCGCATTCACGCTGCGCACAATGGCATCCATGGGCTCGTTGCGGGTGCGTTCCAGGACCCCATCTATCGAGAAAATCCGGATGGCCTGCCGGTCCGACGTGGGATCTAGGAATCCGTACAGCGTGTAGGCCTCGTCAGTGGAGAGGACCGGATCAACCGCCTCTTCGCATCCCAGCGTGCTCAACACGACCAGGCACAGCAGCAGCCCTCGGGTCATATGCATCTTGTCCATGATCATTCAAAAGCGAGTTTCAGACCCACGGTGGGGATGAACGGAAGCTGGTCCACCCGTCGCAGCGTGAAGACATCCAGATAGAAGAGATTCTGCCGGTCGTAGATGTTGATTACCCCGGCATGGGTCGTCAGAATGGCACTCCCGGGAAGGCTGAAATCACGTTGGGCGGTAATATCCAGGCGGTGATATGTAGGCAGGATCCCGTTGTAGGGCTCTTCATAGATGACGCGGCGGTTTCCGGATTCCCGGAATACGTCGAGATCCCCGTCCACGATCATGAAGCCGTCAAACCCGAGTGCGCGACTGTACGGAAGCCCGGAACCGAATTGCCACCGCACATCCAGGTCAAAGGGTTTGAGATCCAGGGAGGCTACCACGTTGACCTGATGGCGACGGTCATGCGCCGGTCGGAAATCCAGATCCTTGTCACCGTACCATAATTCCAGCGACTCCTGTTTGGCCGTGTACCGAACGTTGGACAATCCGTAGGTCACGAATCCAGAAAACGGTTTGTTCTTGTATTCCACGCGGAAGTCGGCTCCCAATACCCGACCTTCGGCCGGCTGGATGCGCGTCGTGAAACGCGGATAGGCCGTCCATTCGGGAATGAACAGGTTGTTCAGCTTTTTCCCGTACCCTTCCACGCTGACTTCCAGGCGCTGGGTAACAGCCCGACGATAGCCGACGATGGCATGGATGGCTTCGGGTACGCCCTGGTCGAAGGTACTTGTGGTCCACGCCGTAAAGATCCCCGCAGCATCACGACGGTCTGTCAGCCCTACGATCTCCTGATGGAACATCCCGGCAGCCAGGGTGAACTCGTCCCGCTCCCGCACCTTTATCGCGCGCAACCGGGGTTCCAGGAACCCGGTATCCTGACTGGGAAACGAGTGGATGCGCAGTCCGGCCCTGACCCGCCATCCCCACGGAAGCATGAACTCGGGTTCGAGGTAGGCGCCGACTTCTGTTGCGTATTCCTTCCGGTAGAAAAAGCCCTGATACAATCCATCGAGGCTGCTCACCAGTTCCAGGGTGCGGGCAAACAATCCCCAACGCACTTCGGAATTGCGATGGTAGTGCGTCACGTTGACCGTGGTGTTGGCACTCGAGAGTTTGGAGAACCGCACCTCTTCCGTAAGACCCGTCTGCGCCGACTTCAGCCGTGAGCCAGAGACAATGAACTCCGCCATGATGGGGAATGCCCGGGGGAAGACCAGGTAGCGGGCCGAAGCGGCCCGGTTCTCCCACTCCACGAATTCCGCGTCTTCCAGATCGTTGCCTTCGAATACCGATCCGCGGTCGTTGGTCCGAAGCAGCGAAAGGGACAACTGTGTGTTGGCGTTGATGAAGGCGTGTGTCTTGGCAAAGAAGTCGTCGAATTCGAACGGCAGCTCGTCATCGACCAGACGGCTCGCCCCTTCCTCGATCACACTCTGACGGTAGGAAACGAGGAACGAGACGAGGTCCACCGCAATGGGCCCTTCGAGGGAGAACCCGGACACGAACGGCGCCACAGTGGCCGACCCTGCGTACCCCTTCTTGTCCCCGTTCCGGCTCTTAATATCAATAACGCTTGAAATGCGGCCGCCGTACTGGCTGGTATATCCGCCAGCGAAAATGTCCACCTGTTGCAGGATCTCCGATGGAAACGAAGAAAAGAAGCCCAGGATGTGGAAAGGTTGATAGACCCACATCCCATCGAGGAGAACCAGGTTCTGCCACGGCTCTCCCCCCCTGATGAAGAGCTGACCGCCGCGATCCCCGATGGACACGATCCCTGGCATGGTCGTCAGGAAATTGATCAGATCACCGGAAACGTCAGGGGACGGAATCCGCTCCACATCTGCCGGGCGAACCGTGGTCTGTCCGGCCAGGACCCGGGCCATTCCCACATCCGAATCCGACTCAACGACTACCTCGTCCAGCTCGGTTTCGCCTTCCTCAAGAACAATGTTGATGATGCGTCGATCCCCCTCTCCGATATCGAGGGAATCCGTCCAGGTCCGGAATCCGACAAAGGTGGCACGGAAATCATAGCGTCCAGAGGCAATCTGGGCCAACGCATAGATACCATCTGATCCCGATGCGGTCCCGATGACCAATGCGCCGTCCCGATACAACGCCAGGTTGACACCCTGCAGGGGCTCTCCGTCATGGGCGGCCACCACGGTCCCTCGAACGATGGACTGCTGCGCCATGGAATAACCGGGGGATCCGGCCATCAGGAAAAGGCCCGCCAGCACCATGCCCGCGAACTGGATCCGTTTTTTTGTCGCTATTCCGTTGATTGCGCTCATTCAATCAATATGTATTTCCCTTCTCGATACTGCCTGTCGTCCGCTGGATCGCTCCGTCATCCGGAGCGCCAGCGTGTAGACTCCCGGTTGCAGATCACCTGTTTCCAGGATCAGATAGCGACCCATCCTCCGGCCGCTGATGGCATCCTCGAACGAAACCGAAACCGCGGCTTCATCCCGCCGACCGAACATCCTTCCCAGTAAGGACGGAGCCACGTCGGATTCGTTGCCTTCCACCAGCACAGCTTCCACTGAAAGCACATCCCCCTCCCGATGATCCAGGCCATAGGCCTCAGCATACAGGTACAGAGGGGCTCCGCGGTCGAACCGCGCTTCGGCTACAGGATGGATGAACAAGCCATTCCGAAGAAGGACGTGTCCCGGCGTGGTCTGCCCCGGATCCGCTTCCTCGATCAACGACGCCACCAACAAATCCGAAACGCGAATCGTCGACGCATCATTGCCGGGAGCCACATCGAATCGTCCAACACTCCAGAATCCATCCTGCCGTGCCTCCAACGACACCTGGACAGCCGAAACACCAGTTGAGAGCACAGCCAACGCGCTCGTACATCCTCCCACGCGCACTACCTGAACGGAGTCCTGCTGCGACGGAATAGGCGCACCGGCAGGCCGTTGGAATGCCTGGATCCACGCCCCTTTGCCAAAAGCAGCTCCACGGATGCAGAGCGGTGCCACCACGGTTCGCCCGTCATTGTCTTCCAGCACGGAGGGTAGAAGCACCATGCCCAGGCGGCCACGTTCGTCCAGATCGGACACGAGGGGGTTGTCCCTGAACTGTTCCCTGGCCACCAGGGCCCAGTCCGTGGCCTGTCGCGCCCGACCGCCCTGGAAGAAGTCCGCTGGCGGCGAATAGAAGATCGGCTTGCCAGCCTTGGCCAGATCCTGGAAAATCCAGTACCGCGAGCCATAGTGCATGATGTAGAACCGATCCCCGCCGGCCGCGCTCCCACCGGACCCATTGGTCACCTCTGTCTGGAATTGCATTCGGGAGCGCGGAAAACCGTATCGGATCAGGACCTGGCCGGGTTCGGATTGCCATCCGCGGAGCCCATCCTCCCTTCCCCAGATCAGGTCCGCATAGACCATACGTCCCATGTGCTCGACCAATCGCTCATTGCCCGGACGGGACCACTCCCGATCCTGCCGTGCCCAGAATTCGTCGAGTTCTGCCATTCCGGCTTCCCGATACATGGGCAGGTCATGGGTACTGACGACACTCGAAGGATTCCGCCATGGCAACTGCTCCTCCTCCGTCATCAGCGCCAACGCCCGATCGAAAGCGCGCTCGGCCTGTGCATCCTTCTGGAGCATGTAGTGGATCAGACCGAGATACAGGTACCCCGGCGCCGATTCGGGATTCCTGGCCACGTACTCCGACAGAAGCAATTCGGCGTCCCGGACCCGGCCGCCGCGGATAGCGGCCTCGGTCAGATACCGGACCGCCACTTTGTGCAACGGGCCCGAAGCGGCCGCACGGATCAGGAATCGTACCGCTTCCGCGGAGGCTTCGCGCATGGGCTGATCGTCCCTGATGGCCAGGATTTCAGATAAACCGGAATGATCACTGTTGAAGGCGATCTGCCCGCTTTCCTGATCGATGACCGCCTTGGAAGCCCAGAAAAGCTGGGTCGTCACCTCGCCTTCGCCGAAAGGCGTTGTCACACGGGCCGCGTTGTCGAAATACCGCTGATCCTCGATGCGCATCATGCCGGCAACAAGGTTTGCCAACGGATCCTGGGGATCCTGGGCCAACAAATCGCGGGCCCGCTCCATCTGAAGCCGCTCCCGGACCGTGGGCATGAAGTTGAACCCGTGCCGGAAGTCCTTCCACAGATCCAGCGCCTCCACGTCGGCGTCCTCGCGGCGTTCCCGGGGAAGTCGCTTGAGCATGCGGCCAGCTTCTAGGGGATCCTGTTCGGGACCGAAGAGAAGGACGGCAGCCCGAACGACCAGACCGGTTTCGTCCCGCGGCCATCGTTCGAGCAGGGCGTCGGCTTGGGCCAAGGCCAGGTGGTAGTCTCCCCTTTCCAGCGCATCGAGTGCCTCTTCGGCCCGTTCCGCCCGCGTCATCACCGCGCTGGAAACATCCGGAACCACATCCTGCGCCCGCAGGACGCGAGCGTTCATAGCCCCCATGATCAGCATCAGGACGCATGCTCTGAGGACAGTGGCGCAGATGGTGGAGGTATGACTGCGGAGCGGCAAGGAGGGGCGATGACTTGGTCGCCAGATCAGCGATACAATGTGGAGCAAGGCAGAATGCATCATACGGCTAGAGTGCGAATCGGATACACCCCATGACCGCGAATGAGCATCCGGACCGGGTGAACAGCCATTCCCGGGGGTGAACTGCTCAGCCGTCCTTCAATGCGCGGACATCCGCCCGACTGAGCTTGCGCTTCACATCGCGTTCGGCGATGTCGGCCCGCTTGTCGTACAGTTTCTTCCCTTTGCCCAGTCCGATCTCGATCTTGGCCTTTCCTTTCTTGAAATAGATCCGCAGCGGAATCAGCGTGTAGCCTTTCTGGGCGGTTGCCTTCTCGAGCCGATCGATCTCGCGTCGATGAAGCAGGAGCTTTCGCGGGCGAACCGGATCGTGATTGGCCCGGTTGCCGTGCGAATAGGGAGCCACATGACACTGCAACAGCATCATCTCGCCGCCTTCCACTGTGCAATAGGCTTCCTGAAGGTTGACCTTCCCATCCCGAAGGGATTTCACCTCCGTGCCTTGCAACACCATGCCCGCTTCCACCCGCTCATCGATGTGGTATTCATGGGTGGCTTTCCGATTGGACGTTACGAGTTGGATACCCTCACTCATCGTCCACCTCCTCCTCATCTGCAGAAGGAACGGTGTTGGAACGTGGATCCGGCGGCAGGCTGGCAAACTGCACAGGCAGCACCTCTTCTGTGACACCGTAGAAATACAGGTGATCGCAGAACTCGGTCAGGCTGGCGATGGCCATGTCGTCGAGGGTAAGCCGGAGGTGGTTCAGGAAAAAGTCCGAAGCAACCTCATCCAGATCCCACGCCCGCTCAAGATCCACCCGTTCCCGGTCCAGATGCTGCAGGACGTCCCGAACGGCGATGATCAGGTCGGCTGTGGCCTCCTCCTTTCGGCACGTGAACAGGGACCACACGAAAGGATAGCCCGCCATCTCCGACCATTCCTGCCCCAGATCCAGCGCAACACTGTGGCCGGTATCCGGCAGGGGCGCCGGTCCCGTGTCCGTTCCGGCGTCGGCAAGCGGCACCGTGACCAAGGCATGTTCCGAAAGCCCATCCGGAAGCCGGTCCCGTTCGTGGAGGGCCACTACGGTCCGGTAGTGTTCCTTGAGCACCATGGCCGCAAGCAGGGCGGTCGGACGCCCCTCCGGTTGGTGCATGATCCCCATGGTGGCAGCCCCCAGCTGCTCTCCCACCATGAGCGTGGCCCACGGATTGGTCCAGGAAGAGACGGCCACTGCCGGCAGGATCTCCAGGGATGCCTGCGCCGACAGCGCTTCATGGCTCGGCAACAGCGCCACATGCACCTGCCCTCCTTCCAGCAAGGCGCGGGCTTCCTGGGCCGAGCGCCGATGGATGCCTCCTGGAAATGCCGCTTCCAGAGCCCGAACCACAGGCTCGTTCACAGGGTGGGACCAGACAGCAATCTGCAGGGTGGCGTTCATCGGATCGGATGGGCAGGATGG
>JAQCDI010000054.1 GCA_027620595.1 Bacteroidota bacterium
CAAGGGAAGGGAAATAGCGCGTGCCAACCGTCAGCAGTTGCTGGACGCGTTCCGGCAGCGCTGACGCCCCCCCGGGGGACCATCGGGACGACCCATGAGCATGTCGATCCTTCCCAAGCTGCGTTCCCTCCTGAGCGGGATGATTCCCCCGTCCCGGGACGATGACGATCCGGGTCACAAGGGCCGGGTGATCACCCTGTGCGTGCTGGCCTCGTGCATCCTCTGGTTCGCCTTTTCGATGCAGGAGAACTACATCCAGGTCCTCGACTTCCCCACGGAGGTGCGGGATCTGCCTGAGGATCGTGCACTTGCCGCCGTTCCGCCGTCGAGCGTACGCATCCAGCTTGAAGGCGAAGGCATCCAGATCCTGCGACTGTACTACAATCCTCCCATCGTGCCCATCGATGTGTCCGGTGAGGAAGTGGACCTGGCCCTGGCCGCCCCGGAGATCATCAAGAATGTGTCCGTCCAGACCGTCACGCCCAGAACGGTCCGGCTGGCCGTCGAGACGCGCATCCGGCGTCGGGTGCCGGTCGAACCGCGGATCAACCTGGACTTCACGCCCGGCTACCGTTTGATCGGCAAGATCCGCTCCGAACCTGATTCGATCTGGATCTCGGGAGCGCGGTCCATCGTGGAGGACATCCGGACCTGGCCCACCCGAACGCGAAATCTGGGGCAGATGCGGGATTCGCTCGATGCCACGGTGGCCCTGTCGGATTCCTTGGCTCCGCTCCTGGATCTCGAAGTCACCGAAGTACGTGTGGTGGCCGACATCCAGGCATTCACCGAGGCACGCCGATCCGTGGACGTGCGTGCCACCGGGCTGCCTCCGGGCGTGCGGGTCACCTTTTCTCCCGCTGTGGTGGACGTGGTCTACCAGGTGCCCCTTTCCCAGTACGACCGGGTGCTGCAGACACAGGATTTCTACGCCTTCGTTCCCTATGACGACATCCTGAGGGATGCCCAAGGCAGGGTCTTCCCCATGCTGCACGTACCTGATGGCCTGGATGTGCGCAGCCCGCGCTTCGAGCCCGAGAGCCTCCGCTACTACGACGTCCGTCGCGATGACTGAGGAGCGCAACGTTCCTTCCTGGGTGGACACTCCGCTGGGCATCCTCACGGCCGACGGCCGACGCTACCACACGCGTCCCTCGGACCTTGAGGCCTTTGCTCCCGACGTCCTGCAGCGCTACGGCCTGGACACCCTGTTGCGCATGGCGGCGGGATGGTCCCAGCTTCCGACGGCGCTCGCGCTGTTCCTGCTCCTGGCCCTGCTGCTCTCGACCGATGCCTGGGTGGCAGTTTCCGCCACCTTGCTCACCTGGTTGTTCTGTTCCGTGGTGCTGCCCTCGGTGGTCTTTCCTTCCATTGCCCGGCCCGTAACGTGGCTGGTCCATCCGGTGGCCCAGGGATTGCTGTTCGTGGGCGTGCTCAGTCTGATGGCCGCTTCCGGCCATATTGTGGGTGTATGGATCGGTCTGGCCGTTTTTATCCTGCTGCGATGGCAGCTTCCCGAACGTCTGCTGGGTGGCCTGGTTGTGTACCTGCGCCGGCCCCTTTCCGGGTTGCCGCCGGATGATGCGATTCTCCGGAATCTCATCGTGCGCCTGGCACTCCGGCATGGGTATGACGTAGGCGGTACGGACCAGATGCAACAGCGGATCCTGGAGATCATGAACCGTCGCCGGCCGCCGCGCAACTGATTACAGAGACTCCTATTTTCGGCCGGCGTCGAAGGAGTGCAGGGCTTGCCCGGACTCCGATCACAGAGACTTCGATCCGAATCCCACGAATTCGCTCCCTCCATCCAGGCCCCCGATACCCATACCATCCCGGTTGCCGGCTCCGGCACGGAAGTGCGTACCCGACTGCGAACCGCCATCAAGCGGACCCTGCGGGACGCCGAGGCCAACGAACATCGCCTGGTACGGATCGAAGTCCCGGTACCCGATCTGGACCCGTTCCGGTGGTTGGCTGCCCAACAAGCGACCGAAAAGATGTTCTGGCGGGGACGCCATGCCGACGACCGTATGGCCGCCTGCGGCGTGGCTCGCATCCTGTCGGGAGACTCGCGACCGGATTTCGCGGAATTGGGCAGGGAAGTAGACGCCTTCCTGGACCGACCCGGAGCGGATGTCCGTCTCTTCGGAGGCATGCGCTTCGATCTGGACCGCATTCCTGAAGGCGAATGGTTCGGATTCCCGGCCTGGCGCTTCGCGCTGCCGCGATTCGAACTGCATCACCGTGGAGGCAAGACCGGACTGTGCTGCAATCTGGTCCTGCCAGAGGATCTGCCCATCGCATCCATCATCCTCGAGCAGGTGGAAGAGCTGCAGTTTTCCTCGGATGGAGCATGGGGCGGCCTTCAAGTACCCACCGATCGAAGCGATCATCCGAGATTCGAGGGATGGAAGTCGCAGGTCCAGTGGTCGCTCGATGCGTTCCGACGGGACCTGCTGCAGAAGGTGGTACTGGCGCGCCGGGTGGATCTGCGGTTCGCGCGTGAACCCGATCCCGTGGAATTGCTGCATGTCCTGCAGGCAGCTACGCCGAACTGTTTCCATTTCCTTTTCGACTCCGGCCAGGCCGCCTTCCTGGGTGCCACTCCCGAGCGGCTCTTCTTCCGGCGCGGACGGGAGGTCATCAGCGAGGCCGTTGCCGGAACACGCCCCCGCGGATCGACATCCGATTCGGACCAGGCCTACCGGGCCAGTCTGCTGGCCAGTGAAAAAGACCAGCGCGAACACGCCTATGTCCGGGAGTTCATCCGGACCACGCTTCAGGCGTGCTGTGACAGTGTGAACGTGGACGAAACCGCGTCGGAAATGAAGCTTGCCGCGGGGCGGCATCTGGTTTCCCGTCTGTCGGGAACGCTGCGCGAAGGCGTAACCGACTTCGATCTGCTCGAGCGACTGCACCCCACGCCGGCTGTCGGCGGAGCTCCACGGGAGCTGGCCCTGGAGGCCATTTCCTCCCTGGAGGACTTCGAACGCGGCTGGTATGCCGGACCCATCGGGTGGGTTGGCCGGGATTCGGCCGAATTTGCCGTCGGCCTGCGTTGCGGCGTCCTTTCAGGGGACGTACTCTCCCTGTTCTCCGGGGCCGGTCTTGTGGCCGGTTCGGATCCCGGAGATGAATGGCTGGAAATCGAACAGAAAATCACCGATTTCACGCGCATCCTCGGCCTTGCCGTCTCCCACCGCTCATAACAACCTCCGCTGGGCCGACCTGATCATCGAGGAATGTGTCAGGTTCGGAATAACGCGTATCTACGCGTCTCCCGGCTCCCGTTCCACGGCGCTCATCCTGGCGGCTTCGCGCCATCCGCGCATCGAGATGCAGATGCATGTGGATGAACGCGCCAGTGCCTTCCTTGCGCTCGGCTACGGTCGCGCCACCGGCGTGCCCGCCCTGTGGATCACCACCTCCGGAACGGCCCTGGCCAACGGGTATCCGGCCGTCGTCGAGGCGTCCATGGAAGCCGTCCCCATGCTGCTGCTGACGGCGGATCGTCCGGTGGAGCTCCGGGACACGGACGCCAACCAGACCATCCAGCAGGAGGCCATGTTCGGCCGCTACGTCCGCTGGTTCGTGGATCTGCCGGCGCCCACAGTGGATATTTCTGCCGAATGGCTGCTCGGCACCGTGGGCGAGGCGGTCCGCCGGGCCCAGGACGGCCCGGTCCAGCTCAACTGCGCCTTTCGCAAGCCCCTGCATCCCGATCCGGCCGATACGCTGGATCGGAACGCCTCACTTCGGGGTCATTCCGGAGCGACGCCGCGTTTTGAGGCCTGGCTGCGCGGCAGCGCCCCGTTCGTTTCCTTCAGTCATGCCGATCTGCCTGGCACGGATGTGCTGTCGAGGATCGACAGCCGGATGCGGGCGGCTTCCCGCCCCCTGATCGTCCTTGGAAGGCTCCGAGGGGCCCCGGATGCCATCCGGGACGCTGCACTCCATCTGGCCGGTGCCTGGGGGGGCGTAGTGACTGCCGATATCGGTTCGCAGGCCCGGCTCGGCCGCGAGCATGATCTTCTGATACCCTGCATTGATGCCGCGCTTTATGGCGCTGCCGTGGATCACCTTCAGCCGGATTGCATCATCCAGTTCGGCGCCAGCCCGGTCAGTCGACGGCTAAACGAATGGGCACCTGCAGCCGAGCGCATCGTGGTGGACCACCGGCCACGACGGATCGATCCCCAAGCCCGCGGTGGATGGCGCATCCTGGCCGATGCCACGGATGTCCTGGCGCATCTGGCCACCCAGCGGACCGAGCGGATCCAAGTGGATCGTGCCGAATGGCAGGATGCCTGGCGGACGGTGTCCAGACAGGTGCGGGAGTGGGAAGCATCCGTGTTCAGTCGACTTTTGACGGAGCAGCAGACCGCCCGGCAATTGGCCGCCCGTCTGCGCCCGGGGCAGTCCCTGACGGTGGCCTCATCCAATCCGGTGCGGCATCTGGACACGTTCGTCCTTGCAACGGACCATGCTGTCCCGGTCAGCTGCAACCGGGGCGCCAGTGGCATCGATGGGACCCTGGCCACGGCCTGTGGATTCGCTGATGGCACCGGAACGCGACCCGTCGTCCTGATTGGAGACCTGGCGCTGCTGCACGACCTGACCTCCCTCGGTCTGTGTGCAGCCCGGGGCGCGGTGGTGGTGGTCATCAACAACGATGGCGGCGGCATCTTTTCCTACCTGCCCATCCGCGAACACACGGCGGCCTTCGAACCCTGGTTCGGCACCCCGCACGGGTACGGATTCGAACATGCCGCCCGGCAGTTCGGCCTGTCCTGGACACAGCCAGCCGACCTGGACGCCTTTGAGGTGGCCCTGGAAAAGGCGCTTTCGGCCAAGAAGGCCACCCTGATCGAGGTCCGGACGGATCGGCAGGCCAATCTGGACGAACAACGGCGCCTGTTGGGCGCACTTCGCGAGCGGATTGCATCATGAAAGTGCGGCTGTCCGAGGATATGGTCAGGTTCCGGCTCGAGCGCGATGAGGTCGAGGCCCTGGCCGCCGGCCGGCCCGTCCTGCTGCGCGTCTTGCCGACCAACGAGGCACTGGTGCTGCACCTGCAGGCCGTTCAGGACCCGGGCGCAACCGCGGAATCCGGAAGCGGATTCAGGATCGGCATACCGGCTTCCTGGCTGGAAGGATGGCCGGACTCGGAAGTGGTGGGATTCGACTTCGATCTGCCCTCCGGACTGCGTGTTGTTGTCGAGAAGGACTTTCCTTGCGTGCACGGGGAAGGAAAGCCGGCGCCTCCGGTGCGCATGGCATGAGGCCGCTCGTCCTGTTGCACGGATTCCTGGGTGATCCCGCTACGTTCGACGTGCTGGTGGAGGGCCTGGACGGTCCTGCGCTGAAGCTGGATCTGGGCGAACCGTTCCCCGTCACGGATCAGCTCTCAGCGGGGCTGGATGCCGAGGCCGATCGCCTGCTGGGTGTCATCGCTTCCCACGGAATCGACGACTTCGATCTGCTGGGCTACTCCCTCGGAGGGAGGGTGGCCATGCACATGGCGCGCCGCGCTTCCGATCGGGTACAGCGCCTGGTGCTCGAGTCAGCCCACCCGGGCCTGGACTCGGAGGCGGAACGGGAGGCCCGGCGGGCACACGATGCCCGTTGGGCGGAGCGCATCCGGAAGGCGTGGCCTGCAGTACTCAACGAATGGTACGATCAGGCCGTTTTTGCCTCCCTGGCAGGGACGCCCCTGCGCGACACTCTCCTGCACGAGAAGTCGGATCAGGACCCGGAAGTGGCTGCGCGCCAGCTCGAGGCCTGGAGTCTGGGGCGTCAGGCCAACCTGTGGCCGTTCCTGGGCACGTGGAACCGCCCGATCCTGTTCATTTCGGGTGAAATGGATGGCCGGTACACCGGGGTGGGGGAACGGCTGGCCACGGCTTCCGGTCCAATCCGCCATCTCATCGTGGAGGGGGCAGGACACGTCGTGCACCGGGAACAGCCCGGACCGTATCTTGCCGCGCTCCGATCCTTCCTGTAAAGGCCCCCATTCTGCATGGAATCCATCCGACCTGCCGCCGACTGGCAACCTGCCGGCGAATACACCGATATCCGCTACGAGAAAGCGGAAGGCATCGCAAAGATCACGATCAATCGTCCGCAGGTGCGCAATGCATTCCGGCCGACAACGGTCACCGAGATGCGGCATGCGCTGCAGGAAGCGCGGGACGATCACAAGATCGGGGTCATCATCCTGACCGGAGAAGGCCCACTGGCCTTCTGCTCCGGCGGTGACCAGAGCATCCGTGGAGACGCGGGATACAAGGAGGAAGGCACGGGTGTGATGCGGCTCAACGTGCTGGACTTCCAGCGCGAGATCCGCACCTGCCCCAAGCCCGTCATTGCCATGGTGGCCGGCTGGGCGGTCGGCGGCGGTCACGTCCTGCATGTCATGTGCGACCTGACGATTGCCGCGGAGAATGCGCGTTTCATGCAGACTGGCCCGAAAGTGGGCTCGTTCGACGGCGGTTTCGGCGCCAGCTACCTGGCCCGTATCGTCGGCCAGAAGAAAGCCCGGGAGATCTGGTTCCTGTGCCGTCCCTACGACGCCAAGGCGGCCCTCGACATGGGACTGGTCAATACCGTGGTACCACTCGAGCGCCTGGAAGAAGAGACGGTGCAGTGGTGCCGCGAGATCCTGGCCAACTCGTCCATGGCCATCCGTTGCCTCAAAGCCGGCCTCAATGCCGATTGCGACGGACAGGCCGGGCTCCAGGAGCTGGCCGGCAACGCCACGCTGCTCTTTTACATGAGCGAAGAAGGCCAGGAAGGACGCAACGCTTACAACGAGAAGCGCAAACCCGACTTCTCGAAATTCCCCTATCGCCCCTGAGGTGGCCTCCCGCACCTCCATATGGGTTGAAGCCACCCGCCCGAAGACCCTGTGGGCGGCGGTGAGTCCTGTCCTGTTGGGGGTGGGGATCGCCATTGGCGAAGGCTGGTTGCACCCGTTGGCGGCCGGGTTGGCCCTTGCGGGTGCGCTGCTCATCCAGGTGGCCACCAATTTCCACAATGACGTGGCCGACTTCGAGAAGGGGGCCGACCGCGAGGATCGCCTGGGTCCCCGACGGATGGTGGCAGAAGGGCTGATCAGCCCCGCTTCGATGCGTCGGGCCACCCTGATCACGTTCGGTCTGGCCATCCTGAGCGGCGTCTATCTGATGGCGCGGGGAGGATGGCCCATCGTGATCATCGGCTTTGCCTCGATCCTCTTCGGCCTGGCCTATACCGGCGGCCGGTGGTCCCTGGCCTACCTGGGCATTGCCGATCTGTTCGTGTTCGTTTTCTTCGGGCCTGTGGCTGTGGCCGGAACGGTCTTCGTCCAGCACCTGGCCTGGCCGGCATGGGTGTGGATGGCCGGCGCGGCACCGGGCCTCCTGTGCGTCAATATCCTGCTGGTCAACAACATCCGGGATCGGGCGCAGGATGCCGAATCCGGCAAGAAGACCCTGATCGTGCGGCTCGGGCGGCGCGTCGGCCTGGCGCTCTATCTGGGCAACGCGCTCGTGGCCTCGTCCCTTCCCGTGCTTCTCTGGTGGCAGGCCGACGCGCCGTCCGCCGTGCTCCTTTCCCTGGTTACCCTGCCGCTGGCCGTACGGACCTGGCAGGCCATCCGCGCCATTCCTGAAACCGAAGGCGTGCGTTTGAACCCCCAGTTGGGCGCCACGGCGCGCATCCTGCTCCTGCACTCGCTGCTCTTCGGTCTGGGCTGGGCGTTGCCCCTGTGACCATGGATTCCTCCCTGAGCGTACATGCTTTCCTTTGCCGGCTGCCGCTGAAGCGGCCCGTTCCAGTGGGGCGATCCGTCTGGCAGGTTCGGCCCACGGTCCTGGTCTCCCTTTCAGATGCGGAGGGGAGGACCGGTTGGGGAGAGGCGGCACCGCTCGATGGGTACGGCCCCGACACCCTGGCGCAGGTGGTGCGTGCCGTACAGGCATCCGACTGGGAAGCCCCGCTGCCCAGTCTGCAGTGCGCCCTTGGGAGTGCCCGCGCGGCCCTGGGGGCCCTTCAGACCGGTCGACCCTTCCTCGGCACACCCACGTCCGGGAGCACGATGGGACCGGCCGTGCTGGACGGCACCGACGGGGTCGAAGCGGCCCGGATCGTCAAGGTCAAGGTGGCAGCCGAATCCGACCTCTCCCGACTGCAGGCCCTGCTCCGCGCCCATCCTGAACGGCTCTTGCGCCTCGATGCCAACGGCGCCATGACCCGGGACCAGGCGCTGCGCCTGCTGGAAGGCCTGGGAGCGGATATCGCCCGCATCGATTTCTTCGAAGAGCCTTTCCCGGAATGCTTCCGTGCAGACCATCGGGCCGCCTTTCCGGTGCCGCTGGCCATTGACGAGAGCTTGGACGGTGGGAATTGGCAGCATGCGGATGTGTGCGTACTCAAACCCTCATTGATGGGCGATCCGCGGACGACGCTGCATCGCGCCCGCACGATGCAGGCTGAGGGGCGCCGCGTCGTGGTGTCGTCGGCCTGGGAGTCGAGGGTGGGCATGCTGATGCTGGCCCACCTGGCGGACCGACTGGGGGACGCGGCGCCCGGCCTGTCCACCTATGCCTGGATGGCGGACGATGTGGGAGGGGCGGATCCCCTCTTGACCGGACCATCAGTCGACCTGCGCAGGTTGCCTGCCCTGCCCGCGCCGCTCGTGCATCCATCGCGGTCGTCCTTTCCGGTCGAGGTCCTGCGATGAGCGCATCCGCCATGCCGTGTCCTTGGGCGGCCCAGGCCCGTAAGCACCCCGACGCGACGGCCGTGATCCTTTCCGACGGGTCCCGTATCACGTGGTCCGACCTGGATCGGCGCATCCGCGCCGCAGAGGCGGCGCTGCCCGGGCCAGCGGATGGCCTGCTGCTGCACCTTCCCGGCCGCGACGTGTCCGATCTGGTCCTCCTCGTGGCCGCCCTGCGCGCGGGCCGGGATCTGCTACTGGTGGCTCCCCGGCTTCCCGAGCCCGAGGTCGAAGCCATGGCCCGCCGACTGGATGCGGTCCGTGTCCCTGCTTCCGGGGCGTCCGCATTCCTTGGCGCAGGGACCCAGCCTGCAGTCGAGACCCCGATGCTGCGCGGGGGTACTCGGCTCCTCACGTCCGGCTCAACAGGGGATCCCCGCTGGATCCGGCACGATGTGGCCGCCCACGTGGTGTCCGCAACCGCTGTGACCGGAGCGCTCGGCCTGGGGTCCGCCGACGGCTGGCTGTGGAGCCTGCCCATGCACCACGTGGGCGGCCTGTCCATCCTTTTCCGCTGTGCCCTGGCTGGCGCCGCCCTGATCCTGCCATCGGAGACGTTCTGGCCCCTGTCCGAGGGCGTCACGCACCTCTCCCTGGTACCCACGCAGCTGCAGGACGCCCTCGATGCCGGCGTCCCCGTGCCCGCCTCGCTGCGCGCGGTCCTGCTCGGGGGTGCCGCCGTTCCGGCTGTGCTGCTCCGGCGGGCCGTGGACGCCGGCTGGCCCGTGCGTACCTCCTACGGCATGACCGAAACGGCGTCCATGGTCACCCTCTCGCAGACCTGGGCCCACCCCGTTCCGGACCCGCCCCACGCCGGCGCCCCCTTGCCCCATGCCCATACCGGGATAGAGGACGGACGCGTCGTGGTTCGCAGCGCTGCCCTTGCCGATGGCGTAGCTGATATGGATGGCTGCTTTGCCACGTCCGACGCCGGCAGCCTCGACCGTCAGGGACATCTGACGATTCTTGGCCGGCTCGATCGGGTCATCATCTCAGGAGGAGAGAACATCGATCCTGTCCGGATAGAGCGCGCCATCGAATCGATCCCCGGTGTCGAAAAAGCCACCGTCATCGGCATACCCGATGTCCGTTGGGGAGAGCGGCCCGTGGCTTTCGTTGCCATGACGGATGGCAACCCGCCGGATGCCACGCAGTTGGAATCCCACCTTCGGGCGCTTCTGGAATCCTACACCGTCCCGGATCGCATCCTGCCGTTTCCGTCCCTTCCCCCCGGGGCGCTCAAACTGCGCCACGCCGATCTCCGGGCGGCCGCTGCGCGTCACGACGAAGAATAGACCCATCGCGGTCCCCGGCGAGACCTGCGTATCCATCAGCCCCTCTTGCGACATGCAGTTGTACCGACAGATATCCGGCGACGGGCCGCACCTGATCATCATCCACGGTCTGTTGGGGGCCTCGGGCAACTGGGCCTCCCTGGTGCGTTCGGCCTACGCCCCGCACTTCCGGACCGTGACCCCCGACCTGCGCAATCACGGACGAAGTCCCCACGCTCCCGAGTTCTCGTATCCGGCTATGGCCTCCGACGTCCTTGAGCTGATGGACGAAGAGGGCATCGAGCGTGCGCACCTCATCGGACACTCCATGGGCGGCAAACTGGCCATACACCTGGCCCTGAACCACCCGGAACGGATTGATCGCCTGGTGGTGGCCGACATCGGTCCGAGAGCTTACATACCGAGCCACGAAGCCATCTTCAATGCCATGGAAGCGCTCCACCCCGAGCGGTATGCATCCCGGCCGGAGGTCGACGAGGCGTTTTCCCGACACATCACCGATCCGGGGCTGCGCCAGTTCCTGCTCAAGAGCCTGGATCGGGAGGACGACGGATACCGGTGGGGCATCAACCTGCCAGCCATCCGGCAGGGATATCCGGAGATCATCGGGGCCATCGACAGCTGGGAGACATTCGACGGGGACGTGCTGTTCGTAGGGGGCAGCCAGAGCTCCTACCTGTCCGAATCCGACCTGCCTCTGATCCGTGCCCTCTTCCCTTTTGCCGAGCTGACGATGATCGAAGGGGCGGGACACTGGCTCCATGCGGATCGCCCGGA
>JAQCDI010000055.1 GCA_027620595.1 Bacteroidota bacterium
CAAGCCTCCGTAGCCATCGACAATGCCCGGCTGATCGAACAGCAGGTCGAAAAAGAGCGACTTTCCCGCGAATTGGCAATTGCCCGTGAAGTCCAGCGGAAGCTGCTGCCGCAACAGCCACCCAAGCTGCGGGGCACCTCCATGGCGGCGTCCAGTGTTCCCGCACAGGAAGTCGGCGGGGATTACTACGATTTCGTGCAGCTCGGGGAGGATCGGTACGGGGTTATCATCGGCGATGTCTCGGGCAAAGGCACATCGGCCGCTTTCTACATGGCCGAGATGCAAGGCATCTTCCAGTCGGTGAGTCGGTTGGCCTCGTCGCCGTCGGACTTCCTCTACCATGCCAACCTGGCCTTGGCACAGAGCCTGGACCGCAACATCTTCATTTCCGCCATCTACGGGATCCTCGATCTCCAGGCTGAAACGTTCACACTTGCGCGCGCAGGCCATTGTCCGGCTGTTACCGTGCGGCTTGGCGGAGAAAGCCGACTGATCCGCACGCCGGGGCTGGGACTGGGGCTGGATCGGAGCGATCTGTTCCGTCGCAGCCTCGTCGAGGAGCACATTGCCCTGGAGCCAGGGGATGTGTTCGTCCTGTACACGGACGGCGTCGTGGAAAGCCGGAACGGGCCGGGCGAGGAATTCGGATACGAACGTCTGCTGCGCGCGGTCGAGAATCACCGTCATGAGGATGCAGACCAGATCCATGCATCCATCCTGAGGGAGCTCAGGCAGTTCATGGGAACCGGAGAATATGACGACGACATGACCCTGTTGGTCATCAAGTGGCACGGATTGCCGCTTGAAGTACTCTCCGGACAGCATCAGATGCTGAAAGAATCCACTTGAACCCTATCTTTGCCCGACTCGTACCGGAAGACCATTCACCATGCGTACCCTCTGACCATGAGCAATTTTTCTGTCGGATTCCGAAGCCAGGGCTCCATCCAGATTCTGGACCTGCACGGCGAACTTGATGCCCACACGGCAGCTGAACTGGAAGCAGCCATCCAGAAGTGCCAGAAGGACAATCGTTTTCACATCCTCGTCAACGGCGCCAACCTGATGTACATCTCCAGCGCCGGACTCGGCGTATTCATGGCGTACATCGAGGAAGTCCGCGAAGGAGGCGGCGACATCAAGATTGCCGCCCTCCAACCGAAAGTCTACAACGTATTCGACCTGCTGGGCTTCCCGATGCTGTTCGACATCCTGGAAGACGAAGCAGCTGCTGTAAGCAAATTCGACGTGTCCGCCAACTGAACAAAGAACCGTCCTGCACCACGTGGCCGCCCCTTCCTACACATTGACCATTCCAAGCTCTACGCGTTTCCTTGAAGACGTGCGCGAGTTCGTGTCAATGCATGCCGAGGAAGCAGGCTTTTCCGATCAGATCGTGGAGCAGTTGAAGATGGCAGTGGACGAGGCCTGTACCAACGTGATCGAGCATGCCTACCAAGGTCAGAGTGAGCAGCCGATCGAGATTGCCATTACGATCCACAGCGACAAACTGACGATCCGCATCCGGGACAAGGGGCGCCAGTTCGACCAGAAGGCCTATCGTGAGCCCGACCTTGTCGAGTATGCCAAAACGCGCAAGTCAGGAGGTTTTGGCGTTCACATCATGCGCAAGCTGATGGATGAGGTGGCGTGGCGTACCTCCGGCGGGTACAACGAGTGCCGGATGATAAAATACCGGACCTGAGCAAGCTTCGCGGACGATTGCTGAACGATGGGATGACCGCCTGATCTCAGCGGCGGCGATATCCAACGTACATCGAGGCAATGCCGAACGTCAGGCGGTGGGCCCGCAAGTCCTGGAATCCTGCTTTCCTCATCCATTCCAGGAAGTCTTCTCCCTCTGGAAAAACGGAAATGGACTCCGGCAGGTACGTGTATGCTCCCGAGTCCCCTGAAACCAGTCGGCCGATCAACGGCAGAATGAAGCGACTGTAGAAAGCGTAAAGTTGCTTGATCGGAAAGGCAGCGGGGCGGCTGAACTCCAGTACCACAAATTTGCCGCCCGGCTTGAGAATACGATGGATCTCGGCCAACCCTGCTCCCAGATCTTCGAAATTGCGCACACCGAATGCCACCATGGCCGCATGGAACTGCTTGTCGGAAAACGGAAGCTTTTCCGCGTCTCCACGTTGCAGCGTTACTTTGCTCTCGAGCAGACCCCGGCGCACCTTGCCCCGACCCACTTCCAGCATCTCTTCGGATATGTCCACGCCCACGACCCGGTCCACGCCCTGACGAGCTGCTTGGATGGCCAGGTCCGCCGTTCCGGTAGCGATGTCCAGGACACGTTCCGGATCATGCTCCAGCACCTCGCCGATCACCCGGCGGCGCCACCGTTGGTCTATTCCACCGCTCAGCACCCGGTTGAGCAGGTCATACCGTGGCGCAATACTGTCGAACATGCGTTCGATATGCGGTTTTTTTCCTTCTACGATCCCTATGGGGGGTACACTGCGATCAGGCATTCCGTGCGGTTCAGTTCAGCAGGGTGGTCAGACCCAGCAGTTCGTAATTGATGCTCTTCTTTCGACTGTACACGTTGCGCGAGGGTGTGAGACGGATCTGGTTGTCGATCACGCCCACCATGACGTTGGCATGCCCATCAAGGAGGGCCTGTACAGCCGCCACTCCGAGTCGACTGGCCAGGACCCGGTCCCTGGCGGAAGGCGATCCACCTCGCTGGGTGTGACCCAGGATGCAGACCCGCAGATCGATATCCTTGAATTTGTCATCCTCGCGCAACTCTGCAGCGATTTCAGCAGCACCCCCCAGCTCATCTCCCTCGGCCACCACGACAATCGACGAACGGTGCTGCTCCGACATCAGTGAGTGTATATGGGATTTGATCTTCTTGATATCGCTCAGGGTTTCCGGGATGAGCACCATTTCGGCGCCTCCGCCGATCCCGGAGTTGAGCGCGATGAAACCTGCATCCCGGCCCATCACCTCGACAAGGAAGAGTCGGTCGTGGGCATCCGCCGTATCCCGGATCTTGTCGATGTTCTCGATGGCGGTATTGAGCGCAGTGTCGAATCCGATCGTCTCATCCGTACCGAAAAGATCGTTGTCGATCGTACCGGGACACCCCACAAGAGGCACATGGTGCTCCTCGTAGAATTTGGCGGCGCCCGCCAGCGTTCCGTCTCCACCGATGGCAATCAGGCCATGGATACCGGCCTTCTGAAGGTTCTCGGCAGCCCTGGCCCGACCTTCCACGGTGCGGAATGCCTCGGATCGGGCGCTCTTGAGGATGGTCCCCCCCTTCTGGATGATGTTGGAAACCGATGATGAGGTCATGCTTACAAAGTCGCCCTCGATCATTCCCTGGTAGCCCCTTCTGATACCTACCACCTCCCGACCCTCCGCCAGGGCTTTCCGGGTGGCAGCCCGAAGGCACGCATTCATACCCGGGGCATCACCTCCGGAAGTGAAGATGCCAATTTTCTGGATGGAGTCCACAGAAACCTCTCTGGATTGGGTGGAGCGTGTATGCGGAAGGGGCGGAGACGTTCAGGCCAACCGTTGAAAATACCACGAATGCATGGCCATGTCGCCATGGTTTGACGGTCGAACCGTACTTAAAAGCGCTTCCAAGCGCCATCCTCGTTCGTATCTTGCCGCAATCACCCGCAGGAGCAGCATGGCAGGCCCACACCTGAAAGAACTTCCTCCGTACCTGGTGTCCATGCCGGACGCCGAGCCTGCGCCTGTGGATCCGTCGCTGCTGAAGGCGGAAGGATGTTTCCTGACCCATGTCCGTGGAAACCGGTACGTATTGCATCGGGGGGCTCGAACCGTCGCCTTGATCATCGAGGCAACCGACAGGCAGCACGTCCAGTTGACCCATGGATCGCAAACGGTAGAGGTCAGGGTACAGGATCACAGGGATCAACTGTTGGCTGCCTGGGGTGCAACCGAAGGTAACGCGGGACGGGAGAGCCGCATCGAAGCACCGATGCCGGGGCTTGTCCTTAAGGTGCTGGTTGCCATCGGCCAGCCCGTCACCAAGGGAGACTCCTTGCTGGTCCTGGAGGCAATGAAGATGGAAAACGATATCAAAGCCCATTTTGACGGGGTCGTCAAGACCATCAAGGTGGGCGCCGGCGATGCCGTGAGCAAGGGGCAGTTACTCATTGAGTTCGATTAGGACTCCCATCCACCCGACCCAGCCTACGTGACTTTCTTCCTGACCGGTGCCACCGGCTTCCTCGGCTCTTGGACCTTGCGGCACCTGCTGGCGCAGGGACACACGGTTCGCGCCATCCGTCGCCCGTCCTCTTCCCTGGACCTGGTCGCGGACGTGGCCGACGAGGTAACCTGGCTGGAAGGCGATGTACTGGATCCCGAGGCGCTGGAGGCCGGCATGCAGGGTGCGGAAGGCGTCATTCATGCCGCCGCCTATCTCGGTTTTGAAGGAAAGCGCAGTCAGGATCGCCTGATGGAAGTCAATGTGGGCGGTACGGCCATGGTCGTCGACGCGGCGCTGCAAGCTGGTGTGACCCGGATGGTTCATGTGTCCAGTATTGCTGCACTGGGGCGAACCGAAGACATGACCCACTGTCTTGATGAATCAGCCGAGTGGCGTGATTCCCCCATGAATACCGGTTATGCTGCCTCCAAGTACAGGGCCGAATTGGAGGTTCACCGGGGCGTTGCCATGGGGCTCGATGCCGTCATGGTCAATCCTTCCATCATCATGGGTGTGGGAAGACTCTCGGAGAATACGATGCAGATTGCGGATCGCCTGGCGCAGCGCAAACTGCCGTTCCGGCCCAAAGGCGGTTCAAGTGTCGTGGACGTCCGGGACGTAGCCACAGGAATACTGCAGGCCTTCCTCTCCGGCAAGTCGGGACAACGCTATATCCTGGCAGGTCACAACCTGTCCTGGGAGACGATCCTGGAGACGATGGGCGATGCTTTGGGTGTGGTTCCGCCCCGTAAGACGCTTCCCAGACCTGTCATGATGACCATGGCCGGGTTGTTCGAGTTCGGGTCGTTCATCTCCCGCCGACCAGCGGTCCTCACAAGAGAAAATGTCCGGCTTTCCATGTCGGTCTCCTGTTACGACAATGCACGGTCACGGGCCGAGTTGGACATGACTTACCGACCCTTCCAGGAAACGGCCATGTGGATTGCCAAGGGGTACCGTTCCCTCCGACAGGGAGGCTGACCAGATGCGCCCATACATCGTTGTGTTTATCGTCGCCTTTTTTGCAGGACTCGGCTGCCGTTCCGGCACCGAAAGCCCGGTGACAGAAGAAGCGGTTTTTGTGACGTCTTTCGATGCCATCAGGCTTGTCGTACAGCCCTTGGCCGGCGACTTGCCTGTGCACACGCTGCTGCCGCCGGGCACCAGTCCGCATGCCTATTCTCCCCGCCCGTCCGAGGCGCACCGGATGCAGCAATCTGCCCTCGTGATCCACGCCCACGCAGACATCGACGGGTGGGTGGGAGATCTGGCACCTGGAAATTCATATGCGCTTTTTGCAGCGGAGGATGCGACAACCTATCACGATGCCGGCGCTGGATCTCCTTTCGATCCTGAGTCCAATCGTGACGCCTTGCGTCGTGCAGATCCCGAACACAGGGATGCACACTATTGGACGGATCCAGTGGCCATTTCCCGCTCCCTGCAGCCTTTGGCCACCCGCTTGTGTGCTGTCCGGCCTCAGGAATGCACCGGTTTCCGTCGAAGGGCCATCATCCTTCGGGCCCAAGTGGACTCTCTCCACCACCGGTTTGAGCAGGCTGCCCTCCAACGAAAGAGTGCCTGCATCATCAGTTCTGAACCGTTTGCCGATCGGATGCTGGAGCGTTATGCCATTCCCCACGTGGGCCCCCTTAGGCTTTCGGCAGACGTCCCTCCGACGCCAGCCCGCATGACCCGCGTCATCGAGGAAGCCCGGCAATCGGGCTGTAGAAGCCTGCTCGTCCAATCGGCGTTTGAAAACAGGCTAGAAAAGCGCCTTGCAGACGAACAGGGATGGGACATCCTCGAAGTTGATCCATTGGGGGCTGCAGCGCCAGACCTGGTCGCCTATCTTTCAGGTCTGTTCGACGCCTTGACCCTCCCCTCCCCATCGGCTGCTCCATGATTGACGTTTCCCGACTCGGCGTCCGGATCCAGGAGCGGACCATCCTGGAAGACGTTTCTTTCCACTTGCCCTCCGGCTCCTTCCTGGCCGTCATTGGACCCAACGGCGGGGGCAAGTCCACCCTCGTGCGCGCGCTGCTTGGTTTGCAATCCCATTCGGGTACCGTTCAGTTCAATCCCTCGCGTCCGAAGATCGGGTATGTCCCGCAAATCAAGACCCTGGATCGAACGTTTCCTGCCCGGGCGGAAGAACTGGTTGCCACAGCCTTGCGCCGGCGCTGGCCTTGGTCCGTCGACGCGTCTTGCCGTGACGGTGTCCACGAAGCCCTTCGGAAGGTGGGCGCGGATCACTTGGCACACCAACAGATTCGGAACCTGTCGGGAGGAGAACTCCAGCGGGTCTACCTGGCCAAGGCCATGATTTCAAGGCCCCCGTTCCTGATCCTTGACGAGCCGGCCGCCGGCGTGGACATGGCCGGGGCTGCCGACATGCTCGAGTGCGTGGAGCGTTTCCGACGTGATGAGACCGCCACCATCGTCATGGTGACACATGACTGGGACGCCGCGGCCCATCATGCCTCCCACGCCCTGGTGCTCAGCAAGCAGGTCATCAGTTTCGGCCCGGCCGGTTCGGCGTTGACCGGAGACGCCCTCCGCCAGGCATTCGGGCACGTGGGCCATTCACACGGCGCTTTCGGTGGGCACGCGTATGGTTGACATCCTGCTGCAACCCTTCATGCTTCGAGCGCTCCTGGCGGGCGTTCTCCTCTCGGCGCTCGCCGGCTATTACGGCGTCTTTGTGGTCCAGCGTCGGCTCAGTTTCCTGGGTGCAGGCCTCGGTCATGCCGCCTTCGGCGGCATTGCCCTCGGCCTGCTTATCGGCGTCCAACCGCTCTGGGTGGCCATACCGTTCACGCTGCTTGTGGCGCTGGGCATTGCCTGGATCAAGGATCACACACGGCTGGCCGCCGACACCGCCATCGGGATCTTCTTCTCCGTGTCCGTGGCCTTGGGCATCCTGTTCCTGTCCCTGGCATCCGGACGCAACGCCGACGCGTTTTCCTATCTCTTTGGATCGCTCATGTCGGTATCCACCACGGACCTCTGGGTAAGCGCCGTGCTCGTACTCGCTGGAGCGCTCAGCATTCCCTTCCTGTGGGGAGACTGGGCCTATGCTACCTTTGACGCCGAAGCGGCACAAGTGAGCGGTCTGCACCCTCGGAGTCACGACCTTGTCCTGGTGGCGCTGCTCTCTTCCATGATCGTCGTCTCCCTCAAAGTGGTGGGCATCCTGCTCGTGGCGGCCTGGATTGTCGTGCCGGCGGCCTCTGCACGGCTGCTTGCCACCACGTTCGGCGGCATGACACGACTGTCTGTCCTTCTTGCGGTAGGTTCGACCATCCTGGGCTTGCTGGTGTCGGTGGCTTTGGACCTGCCAACCGGCGCCATGATCGTACTCGTTCAGGCCGGAATATTCCTCGGCGCCATGGCCCGCTCACGACTCGACTGAATCGACCTGCCTCGATCACTCCTCAAATGCCATGGTTCCTCAAGGCCGAGTACTCCCCAGCCCTGACGTCCCCCGGCTCCGATCACTCCTCGGGCTCGATCACACCCAGATCCTTGGCCAATACGGGGTATGAAGCGTCGGCCCTGCCCTCGCGGATATCCTGGAGGCGGCGCTTGAGAAGCCTACGTTTGAAAGCGGTCAGATGGTCGATGAACAGCACACCGTCCACATGATCGTATTCGTGCTGGATGACCCGCGCCAGAATTCCGTCATACTCTTCTTCGCGCTGATTGAACTCCCGGTCCAAATACCGGATGCGCAGGGCTTCCGGTCGTTCCACCACCTCGTGCACATCGGGAATGGAAAGACAACCCTCCTCGAATTCCGAGTCCTCTTCCGACTCCGCCACGATGTCGGCATTGATGAACACCATGGGCTGATCCGGCATGGGAACGCCCGATTCCTCGAAATCCTCCTCCATGGGCGACACATCCACGACGAACAATCGCTCGAGTCGGCCCACCTGAGGGGCGGCCAAGCCAATCCCTTTGGCTGCATGCATGGTCTCGATCATGTCGTCGATGAGCTTTTGAAGTTCAGCTGAATCCTCCTTCACGTCGGAGGTTTCGACACGCAGTTCGTCGGTACCAAGCAGGTAGATCGGGAGTACCATGGGGAAAGTGCTGTTGGACGGGTCAGGCCCGCTGTTCGTCGAGGTATTCCTGTAGCAGCAGTCCGGCCACGGCTGTGTCAATGCGCTCACGACCCGTGCTGCGCAGCGATGGACGCATCCCGTCGCGAATCAGTTCCTTGGCCCGTTCCGAGGTGTTCCGCTCATCCCGGCGGACGATGTCCACGTCAGGCACCCGCTTCCTGATCCGGTTGATGTACTCGCCGACCAGTCGGGTCATGCGTCCGAGGGAACCGTCCGACTCGAGGGGCCAGCCTACCACCACCACATCCAGTCCGTCATCCTTGTCGACACGGACCAGAACGTCCAGTGCCTCGTCCGGGCTGAACGTTCCAACGGGCTGTGCGAAAAGGCGCAAGGGATCCGCCATGGCCACACCCACGCGTTTCGTCCCGAAATCCACCGACATCACCCGGCCTGCCTTCACGATTCGAACCGGCTTACTTGAGGGTCAGGACGTCCTCGTCCACGAAGTCGGCACTCCCCTGCGGTACTTCATAATCCAGCTCTGCCAGCGGCTGCTGGAGAACCGCCTTGATGCGCTTGCTCGGCTTGAAATGCGTCTTGCGCCGGCTGGGAATAAACACGGTTTCGTTGGTCTTGGGATTGCGGGCCTTTGGTTTGGCACGCGTCTTCTTGACCTCGAACACCCCGAAGTCTCGCAGTTCAATGCGCACATCCGGATCCGCCGCCATCATCATTTCACCGATGGACTCGATGACCGAAGCCACCCAGGGTTCACACTTGTAGATCGGTTCGTTCATGAGCTCCGAAACGCGTCGGGCCACATCCTTCTTGGTCAGCGTTGTCGGGCGATCAGACATGAAAAGACTGGGATGAAAATCGGTGATTCCGTGGGCGCGGCAAGTAACGGAGCCACTTGCCGAAAATCAAGGATTCCAACAGGTTATTACGTCAGGATTCATCTCCCTGCTCTTCGAATCGATATACCCCATGGATGCCCTCGATACGCTTGATCCTGTCGATGAGGCGGCGCAAGTGTTCGAGGTCACTGACAAAGAGGACGATGTTGCCTTCGAAGACGCCGTCATCTGTCGAAATCGTGATGGAGCGGATATTGGTCTTCAGGTTCTTGGAGATGACCTGCGTCAGGTCGTTGAGGATGCCCACCCGGTCCTCTCCCATGACGCGCAGGGCGGCCACGAAGTGGATATCCTTCTGCCGGCTCCAATCAACGGAAATAATGCGGTCGGCATGATTGAGGATCAGATTGGGAGCATTTCGACAGCTGACCCGGTGGATCTTGATGGTTCCGGTCCGGGAAAGGTATCCGAACACAGAATCTCCCGGAATGGGATTACAGCAGGTGGCGTAATCCGTTGCAATGTTGGAGTGCAGCTCTCCGTCAATCAGGAGCGCGGGCTTGCCGCTCGACTGGGCACTGTCCAGGAAGGACTCGTACTGCAGTCGCACGGTGTCCTCGTTGTTCCGGGCCGCCTCTTCTTCCCGAACGCTCGCCTGGGCTGTCTTGATCAGATCATTGACATCGAATAGCCCTGACCCTACCTCATAGAAGAGCTGATCCAGATTGGGAAACTTCAGCCGCGTTGCGACACGGGCCAGCTCACTTTCAGAAAGCTTCAGACCCGTTTTGGAGGATCGTTTTTCCCACACATCCCGTCCGTGGGCAACCGCCTGCCGGCGTTTCTGGCTGATCCAATGGCGTATGCGGGAACGAGCCTTCTGGGTGACGACGAACTTGACCCAGTCCGGGTTGGGTGTCTGCTTCTTCGACGTGATGATCTCTACCTGATCCCCGCTCTTGAGCTCATGGGATAGCGGGACCATTTTCCCGTTGACCTTTGCCCCTATGCAGTGGAATCCCACTTGGGTGTGGACCAGATACGCAAAGTCGACCGGTGTGGCCCCGGAGGGGAGTGTGAACAGATCGCCTTTCGGTGTGAAGACGTAGATCTCTTCGTCATACAGGTTCAATCGGAAATCCCGAACGAAATCGGCCGCATCATCCGATTCCGGGTCGTCCAACAGATCCTGAACCCAGGTCAGGAGCCGATCCATGTCCTTGTCTTCGGCATTGATCTGCTCTTTGTAGCGCCAATGGGCTGCGACCCCTTTCTCGGCAATCTCATGCATCTCCTGGGTTCGGATCTGCACCTCCACCCGACGACCACCAGGGCCGAAAACGGTTGTATGCAGGCTTTGGTAGCCGTTGGACTTGGGTACGGAGATGAAATCCCTGAATCGCTCAGGCATGGGCTTGTAGAGATCCGTAATGAGGGAATACACCCTCCAGCAATCCTCTTTCCCTTTCGACCCATTGCCCTTCACCACAATGCGAATGGCAAAGATATCGTAGATCTCGCGCAGCGGCTTGTCCTGCCGCTTCATCTTGCGGTAAATCGAGTACAGGTTCTTCGATCTGCCGTAGATGTCGAACGTGAATCCCTCTTTCTCCAAACGTGCTTTGAGGGGCCCAATGAACGACTGGATGTAGTCCTCCCTCTCGTGCTGCATG